>DASSGP010000150.1:0-13768 GCA_035693405.1 Rudaea sp.
GGCCGGCCGCTACAAGGAGCCGGTGCTCGTATCCGGCACCGATGGCGTCGGCACCAAGCTCAAGCTCGCGCAGCGACTCGGCCGGCACGACACGATCGGCATCGACCTTGTCGCGATGTGCGTCAACGACGTGCTCGTGCAAGGCGCCGAGCCGCTGTTCTTCCTCGATTATTTCGCCACCGGCAAGCTCGACGTCGACACGACCGTCGACGTGATCGGCGGCATCGCCCGCGGCTGTGAACTCGCTGGCTGCGCGTTGATCGGCGGCGAGACCGCGGAAATGCCGGACATGTATCCGCCCGGCGAATACGATCTCGCCGGCTTCTGCGTCGGCGCCGTGGAAAAGGCCGACTTGATCGACGGCGCCCGGGTACGCGCCGGCGACGCGATCATCGGCATCGCCTCGAGTGGACCGCATTCGAACGGCTATTCGCTGATCCGCAGGATCCTCACCCGCGCCGGCGACCCGTTCGATCTGGATCTCGGCGGGACCACGCTGGCCGACGCGCTGATGGCGCCCACGACGATCTACGTCAAACCGGTCCTCGAACTGCTCGCGCAGGACCGCGCCCTATCCACACAACCCTCAGCCCTCGGCCCTCAGCCCTCGATCCACGGCATGGCCCACATCACCGGCGGCGGCCTGACCGAGAACATCATCCGCGTCGTCCCGGATCACCTTGGCATTGCGCTGGACAGCTCGGCGTGGAAACGGCCTGCCGTATTCGACTGGCTCCAGCGCGAGGGCCGCGTCGCCCAGGCGGAAATGTGGAGAACATTCAATTGTGGAATAGGCTACACGCTGATCGTGCGGCCCGACCAGGCCGCGGCGACGTTGCAGCGGCTGGCCGCGCTGAACCTGCAGGCGTGGACGATCGGCGAAATCGCCGCCGGCACCGGCGACGAGCGCGTGCACATTGCCTGAGTCCGCGATGACGGACCGAAGGCGCCTGCGCGTAGTCGTCCTGGCCTCCGGCCGTGGCGGAACGTTTGCCGCACTGCTGGCCGCGCAACAGGACGGGCGCCTGCCGATCGATATCGTCGCGTTGCTCTCGGACAAGCGCACGGCTCCGGCGCTGACCATCGCCGAGTCCGCCGGCATTGCCACGGTTGCGCTGCGGCCGCGCGACTATCCCGATCGCACCAGCTTTGATCGCGCGCTGTTTGCGCGCGTCGCCGAATTCGCTCCCGACCTCGTCGTGCTCGCCGGCTACATGCGCGTGATCGACTCGTCGGTCGTCGGCGCGTGGCGTGGACGCATGATCAACCTGCACCCTTCGCTGCTGCCGAAGCATCCGGGCTTGCAGACGCACGAGCGTGTGCTGGCAGCCGGCGACAGCCTGCACGGATCAAGCGTGCACTACGTAACCGCCGAGCTCGATGGCGGTCCGCTGATCGCGCAGGCGCGCCTTCCGGTGGTTGCCGGCGACACGCCTGAAACGCTCGCCGCTCGCCTGCGGCCACTCGAGCGCCAACTGTTGATCCGCGTCGTCGAGCAGATCGCCTCGGGGCGGCTGACGCTCGGGCCGGATGCCGTCGAATTCGATGGCCGGCCCCTTGCCCTGCCGCTGCAGATGGGGCCCGGCGGCGGATTTGCCGCGATGTGACCGGTGCACCTATCTACCCGGCTTCGCCCTGCTATCCTCGGAAAGATTGTGGCCTGACGACCGGCGTGCGCCGTCCGCAGGGCACGGTGCAAGCCCGGAATGGCCGGCCAAAAAGGGGGGTTATGTTGCGATCGGTGTGGCTGGCCCTGGTCTTCTCGACTGCGGCCGCGGCGGCTACGGTGGATCTGCCGAAGCTGCGCCATTTGTCCGAGGCCCAGCCGGCGCAAGCCCTGGCCGACGGCCGGCAGCTGCTCGACGGCGGCAAGCTCAGCGACAGCCCGGCCGATGCGCGCGAAGTGCTGCGCTGGATGGGACGCGCGGCACTGATGCTTTCCGACGACGCGGCGATTGCCGAGGTCGTGCTGCGCCTCGACGGCCTGGCCCAGACCCACGCGGATACAGTTGCCAGGGCCTACGCCGGATTCCTGCGCGCCAAGCGCCTGGGAATGCAGAACCGCGCGCGCGAGGCCCTGGCCGAAGCGCTCGGCAGCGCCGATCTGCTGCAGGAGCAGAAAGACCCGAAGCTGCTCGCGCTTTCCGACTACAACCTGTGCGATGCCTACTACGAAGCCGAGGAATTCGCGCGCGCGTTGCCATTTTGCCAGCGCGCCGGCGACCGCTGGCGCAAGAGCGGTGACGGCTATGAAGAGGCGCTCGCGATCAACCTCGAAGCGATCGTGCGCTTCAACCAGAACGACAACGCCGCGGCGATCGAGCTGCTGGAACATGCGCGCGACCGCATGCACGCGCTGGGCGAGGAGTCGATGGTCGTTTCGTTCAACGACAATCTCGCCCGCCTATACATCGAGCAGGGACGGTCTGCCGAGGCGCTCGAACTGGCGCGCAAGGCCTACGAAGTCGACCGCGCGTCGGGCAAGCTGAGCTATGCCATCCTCGGCCGGGCCAATGTGGCCCGCGCACTCAGTGCTCTCAAGCGTCACGACGAAGCTCAGAGGGAAATTGCGGCAAGCGTCGACGAGGCGCGCGCATACAAGCTGGCCTCGCTGTTGCCGGATTTGCTCGATACGCAAAGCCGGATCGCTGAGGCTGCCGGCGACCTCAAGCTCGCCTTGAAGTCGCTGCGGGAATCCAACGACCTAGACCAGAAGGCGCCGAAGCAGGCCAACGGCAGCACGTCGATTTCCGATCTCGAGGCACGCTTTGCGGCGCGCGAAAAGGAGCTGCAGATTCGCGAACTCGAACACGCCAACCAGGCCAAACAATTGCAACTTGCCGCCGCGAATGCGCAGGCAGTCGAGCACGAACAGCAGATGTCGCAGCAGAAGCTCGTGCTCGCGGCCGCCGGCGCCGGACTGGCCGCACTCGCGATCATCGTTGCGTTGCTCTACAAGTTGCTGCGCGTTCAGAAGAAGTACGGTGCCGAGTTGAGCGTGCAGGCGCTGCGCGATCCTCTCACCGGTGTCGACAACCGCCGCGCCCTGTTCACGAACATGCGCGAGCTGCTTGGGCGCGGCGTTCCGCAGAGCGAACACGCGCTCCTGCTGATCGATCTGGATCACTTCAAGCGCATCAACGACAGTCACGGTCATCCCGCCGGCGATGCCGTGCTGGTCGCGGTGGCGATGCAGCTCAAGCAACAACTCCAGGGTCGCTGCAGCCTCGCGCGGCTTGGCGGCGAGGAATTTGCCGTTCTTTGCCCGGCCAGCGGCCGCGACGCTGCGCTCGCACTGGCCGAAGAACTGCGTCTCGCCGTCGCCAGCACCGCGGTGCGCGACCTGCCGCTTCCGACCCAGGTCACGGCGAGCATCGGCGTCGCCCTGTTCCAGGGCAAGGGCAGTCTGGATGACTGGATGCGCGCGGTCGATCGGGCGCTGTATGCCGCGAAGGCACGTGGCCGCAACTGCGTGGTCGAAGCCGCAAGCGTGCGCGTGAACGTCGCCTGACGAGTTCTCCTGGTCAAGCTGCTTCGAAACGGGTCGTTCAGGTTGCCGCTGGCAGACTCCGAATCTTTCTCGAACCGGAGATTTCATGATGCGGGTACGCTGGATGGCATTTTTCCTGAACATGCTGCTGCTTGCCCCTGCCGTAGCTGCGGCGGCAACCGACGCGGCGCCGGTTGCGCCGTTCCAGGCGGACTATGAGGTCCTGCGCAACGGCAAGGAACTCGGTCGCGCGACGTTGACCTTGCGCGCCGCCGGCGACGGGACCTGGGAGTTCAGCAGCCAGACCAAGGGCACGAAGGGCATGGCCAGCCTGCTCGGTGTCGACGTTGTGGAAAAATCCACTTTTCGCTGGCGCGAAGGCCAACCCGAGGGTTTGCGCTACCTGTACTCGCAGGAGGCGGCGATAAAGTCGCGCCAGCGCAGCACGGAATTCGACTGGCAAACGCACGAGGCGCAAAGCCGTGATGGCAACAGTGTCTGGACCGCGCCGTTGCAGACCAGCGCGATGGACCGCAATCTCGTCACGATCGCACTGATGGCGGAATTGAAGATCGGCGCCCGCGACCTGGCCTTCAAGGTGGTCGACAAGGACAAAGTGGCCGAGCAACGCTACACGCAAAGCGCGCATGAAACCCTGTCGCTGCCGGCCGGCAAGATCGAAGCGGTCCGCGTCGAGCGTCAGCGTAGCGACAACTCGCGCACGACGACGAGCTGGTTCGCGCCGCAGCGCAACTGGCTGCCGGTGCAGATCGAGCAGGTCGAGAAGAACGGCGAGACGATCACGATGCGGCTCGCCTCGACGCCACGCGGCTGACGCAGCGCGCGGTCGACGCGATCAGGACGAATCGAAGCCGTTGCGGAAGATGACGTCTTCGGGATATTGGCGCTCGACCGCGCCGATGTCCCTTCTTCCATTCGCGCTGCGAGGCAGCCCTCGCTGGTCCGTGCCGGAAAGGCTCGGACCGCCGGCGTCCAGCACCGGACTTGAAAGCGCCGGCATCATCGTCAGCGTAGGGCCGCCGTTGACCGCGAGCGGTCCGAGAAGCGGATCCTGGCCGTTCTTGTTGTGATTGCCGACGACCAACGCGGTGCCGACGTTGCGAACCAGACTGTAGATCTCGCCGAAGACCCCGGCGAGATCCTGATTTCCGGCATGGCTGAAATTGTTCGCCACGACGCTGTCATAGAGATTTGTGCTGCCCGCGCCGAGAATTCCGTTGCTGCCGTAGTTGAAAGTGAAATTGTTCGTGATCGTGTCGCCGCCGAATTGGGTCTGGCCGGAAGAACTGAAGATGCCTACGCCACCGCCGTTGTTGTATGCGTAGTTCCCATAGATTGTCGAGTTTGTCACGTAGGTGGGGTTCTTCGCGTACTCTATGGCGATGCCGCCGCCGCCGGCAGCCGGGTCGTAGACCGAGTTGGCGCTGATGAGCGAGCGATCGACCGAGAAACCGTACGTCCGGCGCACATCGATACCGCCACCGAACCTCGCCGCCGTGTTGCCGCTGACACTGCTTTGCTGCAGCGTGATTTCGGTCACCGCATAGGGGAATGTCGTGTCCTGGACGAAGACGCCTCCGCCGGAGTCCGCGGAATTCCCGGAGATCGTATCCCCGGTCAGCACGGCGGAGACGTTGAACAGCGCGACACCGCCGCCGTTGGTGCCCGCCACGTTGCCCGAAATGCCGCTGTTGCTGACCGTCACGTTCGTCAGGCCGCCGGCGTAATGATCTATCAGTAGGCCGCCGCCTGAGATCACCGTCGCATGGTTGCCGGTAATCTGCGAGGTATCGACACTCACCGCACCGACATCTTTCAGGTACGCGCCAGCCGACCCGATCGAAGTGTTTGCGCTGATCGTGCTGGCGCTGATCTGCAGGCTGGCTCCGCCGAGGACCGCGATGCCGGCGCCGAGACCGGTGGCATTGTTCTTCGTGACCGTGGCGCGCGTAAGCTTGCTCGCCGACGCGACGGCATTGCCGCTGTGCGCGCAGATCGCGCCGCCTTCTTGCGCCGTATTGTAGTCGAGCACCGAGTCCTGGACCGTCAGCGAAACGTTCGACGCGTAGATCGCGCCACCGAGATTGCCGGCGGCTTTGCCATGGCTCATCGTCAAGCCGGACAGCATGACCGCTATCGGCGTGGCGGACGCGGTCGAGATGTTGAAGATACGCGATGCGTCGTTGCCGCTGACCGTCAACTTGTTCGCGCCGGGACCAACAATGTACATCGGCTGGTTGATTGCGACCTCGCCCTGTGTGAGCGTGATCGTGCTGCCATTGAGGCTGGGATCGAACTGGACGATGTTGTTGGCCGAGCCATTGGCCTGGAACACGGCCTGCCGCAACGTCGTTTTCGTCGGCGTAGGCACGTCGGCGGTTGTGTCGACGACGTAGGTCGTTGCGAATGCAGGCAGCACGTTGCCGGCGAGCGACGCCACCGTCGCGCCCAGGAATGCAACCCAGCGCCACCGGCCGGAATCTGTGGTCAATCCGCAATCGATTGCTGCTGGCAGGCGGCAGCGCTGAGGGGTTCGGAACGCGCACATGGCTCTGGCCTCCTTTCGGCTGGAGCCCCCCAACTCGGACAGAAAAGTCCGTCGCGGCCGTGGCGCAGAACTATACGCCGCGTCTTACGCAGCGCGCATGACCGCTGAGCAAGGTGTTCAGCCTGCAGACGGCAATGTTCAAACTGGCTGACATTCACCTGACGATCTCAGCCCGTCGGCAATGCACGCACTCATCGCATGCCAGCCGTACGGTGTGCGTTGCCGAGTTACGCCGCAGCGCTTAGGACGGCAGCCGGCGAATTTTCGCGCCGAGCGTGCCGAGCTTTTCTTCTATGCACTCGTAGCCGCGGTCGATGTGGTAGATGCGGTCGACGGTCGTGTCACCCTTGGCGACGAGGCCGGCGAGCACCAGACACGCGGACGCGCGCAGGTCGGTCGCCATCAGCGGCGCGCCGGACATCTGGTCGACGCCCTTGATCACGGCGGTGTTGCCTTCCAGATGGATGTCGGCGCCGAGTCGCTCGAGTTCGTGCACGTGCATGAAACGGTTCTCGAAGACGTTCTCGGTGATCGTGCCGGTGCCTTCGGCGACGGCGTTCAGCGCCGTGAACTGGGCCTGCATGTCGGTCGGGAACGCCGGGTACGGCGCGGTCGTGATGTCGACTGCCTTCGGCCGCCGGCCGTGCATGTTGATCTCGATCGAATCGTCTGTCGTGTTGATTTCGGCACCGGCCTCCTCGAGCTTCGCCAAGACCGCGTCGAGCGTTTTCGGCCGCGCACGCTTGGCCAGCACGTGGCCGCCGGTAATCGCACCGGCAACGAGGAACGTGCCGGTCTCGATGCGGTCGGGCAATACGTCGTAGTCGGTGCCATGCAGACGCTCGACGCCTTCGATCACGATCGTGCTCGTACCGGCGCCACCGATCTTTCCGCCCATCGCGTTGATGCAGTTCGCCAGGTCGACGACCTCGGGCTCCTGGGCGGCGTTTTCGATCACGGTTGTGCCCTGCGCCAGCGCCGCGGCCATCATGATGTTCTCGGTGCCGGTGACGGTGACGAGGTCCATGACGATGCGCGCGCCCTTCAGCCGTTTCGCGCGCGCCTTGATATAGCCGTTTTCGACCGACACATCGGCGCCGAGCGCCTGCAATCCCTTGATGTGCAGATTGACCGGGCGCGATCCGATCGCGCAACCGCCGGGAAGCGACACGTCGGCCTCGCCGAAACGAGCGACGAGCGGACCGAGCACGAGGATCGACGCGCGCATCGTCTTGACCAGATCGTACGGCGCGAAATAGCGGTCGGCCGTGCGCGGATCGACGTGGATGCGCATGCGCTCGTCGATCGTCAGCTGCACGCCCATCTGGCCGAGCAGTTCCATCGTCGTCGTCACGTCGTGCAGATGCGGCACATTGCCGATCGTCACCGGTTCGTCGGCAAGCAGGGTTGCAGCCAGGATCGGCAGAACGGCATTCTTGGCGCCGGAGATCCAGACGTCGCCGTGCAGGGGTTCGCCGCCGGAGATTACGATTTTGGCCATTGGGAATCAGGGACTAGGGGCTAGGGACTAGGGGCGAGTGAAGAGCGTGTATGCGGGAGTGCATGCCGGTCTCGGAACATGGAAGATGCGGAGCTGAATCCTGTAGTGCGCCTCACGCCCCTCGCCCCTCGCCCCTCGCCCCTGCTTCCTCCGGCGTCATCGTCTTCAGCGACAGCGCATGAATCGCGCCGCCCATCAGTTCTCCGAGCGTCGCGTAGACCATGCGGTGGCGGGCCAGCGGCAGCTTGCCGGAGAAGGCCGGGGCCACGACGGTGGCCTCGAAATGGACGCCGTCGGCCCCCTGGACCACGGCCATTGCGCCCGGCAGGCCGCGTTCAATCAGAGTCTTGATGGTGTCGGTGTCCATGAGAAGGTCGAAATATGGCGGGTTGCGGGCATGCGCGCGGGCCGTTCGCGGCCGCTGCAACGATGGCTCGGCCAGACCCGTCCTAGGCCGGACGGGTAACGAGCGCTACAATAAGGACCACACATGTTACTTAAATTCCTCGGCCACAGATACCCGGCGCTTGCCGAACCCGACATTTCCCTATTGCACCCGCTGGCGATGAACGCTCGAATAAAGACCCTGGCTGCCACGCCGTTGACCACCCCGATCGCCAATCCGATCCTCGATGCAGCCTCCTTGCGCCGCAGCGCGCTGACCGTGATCAGCACGGAAGCACGCGCAATAGACTTGCTCAAGGCGCGCATCGACGAAAACTTCCTGCGTGCCTGCCAGTTGATGTTCGAATGCCCGGGTCGAGTCGTCGTGTCGGGCATGGGCAAGTCCGGGCACATCGCGCGCAAGATCGCGGCAACGCTCGCTTCGACCGGCACGCCGGCGTTCTTCGTCCATCCCGGCGAAGCCAGTCATGGCGATCTGGGCATGATCACGCACAAGGACGTCGTGCTGGCGCTGTCGAATTCCGGCGAGACCGACGAGTTGCTCACGATCCTTCCGGTGATCAAGCGCCAGGGTATCCCGCTGATCGTGATGACCGGCAACCCGGGTTCGTCGCTGGCGGAAATGGGCGACGCGCATCTGGACGTCAGCGTATCCGAGGAAGCCTGCCCGCTCGGGCTGGCGCCGACGGCGAGCACGACCGCGGCGCTGGTCATGGGCGATGCGCTGGCGATTGCGCTGCTCGAAGCGCGCGGCTTTACCGACGAGGATTTCGCCCGCTCGCACCCGGCCGGCATGCTCGGCCGGCGCCTGCTGCTGCATATCGCTGACATCATGCATTCCGGCGAGCACATACCGAGCATCCGCGCGGACGCCAGCCTGTCCGACGCGCTCGTCGAGATGACGCGCAAGGGCCTGGGCATGACCGCGATCGTCGATGCCGACCAGCGCCTGCTCGGCATCTTCACCGACGGCGACCTGCGCCGCGCGGTCGACAACAACAACATCGACCTGCGCACGACGCCGGTCACCTCGCTGATGAGCGTCAAGCCGAAGACGATCGCCGCCGACAAGCTCGCGGTCGAAGCCGCGCGCCTGATGGAGGACCACAAGATTCATGCGCTGCTCGTCGTCGATGGCGATGAGCGCGTGGTCGGCGCGTTGAATATTCATGATTTGCTGCGGGCGAGGGTGGTCTGAGAGCAGGGGCCAGGGGCTAGGGACCAGGGGCTAGGGAAGAGCAGAGGCAGAAGCGCGCCTGTGCGCGTCACTGTCAATTTGTTTTCTTAACGCCCTGCATGGAAACTAAGCAACCCGTCACGCTGCGGCAGCTCTCGCTGTCCTAGCCCCTAGCCCCTGCTCTCACTAGCCCCTGCTCTCCAAATGCCCTACTCCCACCTCAACGACCTGCCCGCCGACATCCGCGACCGTGCGTCGCGCGTGAAGCTGGCGCTGTTCGATGTCGATGGGGTGCTGACCGACGGACGGCTGAGCTATACCGATGATGGCCGCGAGATCAAGACGTTCCACGTGCACGACGGCCTCGGGCTGAAGAGCCTGATGGCGAATGGCATCGAGGTCGGCATCATCACCGCTCGCATGAGCCACATGGTGACCGAACGCACGGCCGAACTGGGCATCGCTCACGTCTACCAGGGTCAGGACGACAAGCTGGCCTGCTACGAGCAGTTGATCCATGCGCTCGAACTGACGCCCGAACAGACCTGCTATTGCGGCGACGACCTGCCCGACTTGCGCGTCATGAGCCGCGTCGGTCTGGCCATCGCCGTGGCCAATGCGCACGCATGGGTACGCGAACGTGCGCACTGGCGCACGCGCCAGCCCGGCGGCGATGGCGCAGTGCGCGAGGTTTGCGACTTGCTGATCGCCGCGCAGGGCAACGCCGAGACCGAACTGGCGCGTTTCCTGTGATCGACCGCAGGCTCGTGCTCATCATCGCGGCGCTGGCCGTGTTCGCGCTGGCGACGCAGGCAATCGTCTGGTTCCTGGCGCCGCGTGAGGAGGAAAGCGCGTTCGTCGGCCCGCCACGCTCGGACTATACGCTGACCGACTTCACGCTCGACGCGCTCGACGAGCGCGGCCAGCATTCGTTCTCGATGGTTGCACCGCGCATGGCGCGCCGGCAGGACGATGGCTCGATCTACGTCAGCACGCCGGACTACGAAATCGTGGACAATGGCGGCAACGTGTGGAAAGGCACGTCGGAATCGGCCTGGGTCAACAAGGACGGCACGATCATGAAACTGCAGGGGGCTGTCGAAATGCATCGCATCCCGACCGAGAAAGTCACGCCGGTGCAGCTGTTGACCCGCGACCTGACCGTGCTGTCCGATCCGAAGGTCAAGAATTCGCAGGAGCCGCGCGACCGCCGCATGGAAACCGCCGAACTGACAACCGTGACCGACCCGACCACCGTCGCGCACGGCGTCGGCATGAAAACCGACATGACGTTCAAGATCGTCGAGTTCCTGTCCGAGTTCCATTCAACCACCCAGCCTTCGAAACTACGATGAACACAGTCCACCGCAAGGCCGCCGTGCGTTTTGTATCAGGGCTGATCGTATCGGGCATGTTCGTGCTGCTCGCGACTCAGCAGGCGTGGAGCCTGTCCAGCGACAACGACCAGCCGATGGATGTCACGGCGAATACTTCGAAGAGCGTCGCCAGCAAGACCGGAGCGGCGAACGATCCGGACATCACCGACCTCGACGGCAACGTGATCATCACGCGCGGCTCGATCAAGATCCACGCCGACCACGCGCGCGTCTACCAGATTCCGTCGGGCGCGAAGGATCCGAACGCCGGCAAGTATTCGCACATCGTGCTGACCGGCAAGCCGGCGCACATGCAGCAGCTGCACGACGGCGATTGCGGACTGATGACCGCCGACGCCAACACGATCGACTACAAGCCGCCGACGAACCTGGCCGAGCTGACCGGCGGCGTGAAGGTCGTGCAGGCCGGCCGTGGCGAATCGCACAGCGAGCACATGCTCTACAACACCGATACCGGCGAGATGGAGGCCGGCGACAGCTCAGCGAGCAGCCGCGTGCACATGATCATGCAGCCAGGCACCGCGAAGCTGCCCGAACGCAGCGACAACTGCGGCTTCCCCGGCGCCCCGAAAGCCAAGGCGGCAAAGGCGCCCGCCGGCGAAAAGCCCGCGCACTGATGCTGAGCGCCGTTGGCCTGCAGAAGAGCTTTCGCGGGCGCGCCGTCGTCCGCGATTTCGAGTTTCGCCTGAGCCAGGGCGAAGTCGTTGGATTGCTCGGACCGAACGGCGCCGGCAAGACGACGACGTTCTACATGGTTGTCGGCCTGATCGGCGCCGATGCCGGCCGCATCACACTCGACAAGCGTGACATCACGCAGATGCCGATGCATGCGCGTGCCCGCCTCGGCGTCGGCTACCTGCCGCAGGAACCGTCGGTCTTCCGCCGCCTCAGCGTCGCCGAAAACGTGCTGGCGATTCTCGAATTGCGCAGCGATCTCGACGCGGCCGGACGCCGCGCGGAGCTCGAGTTGCTGCTCGACGAACTGCAGATTGCCCACATCGCCGACAGCAAGGGCGTCAGCCTGTCTGGCGGCGAGCGCCGGCGCGTCGAGATCACGCGCGCGCTCGCGGCCAAGCCGCGCTTCATGCTCCTGGATGAACCGTTTGCCGGCATCGATCCAATCTCGGTCGTCGAAATCCAGCGCATCGTGCGCCAGCTCAAGGCGCGCGGCATCGGCATCCTGATCACCGATCACAATGTGCGCGAAACGCTCGGCATCTGCGATCGCGCCTACATCATGAACGAGGGCGCCGTGCTGGCAAAAGGCACGCCGCAGGACGTGCTGGCCAATCATCGTGTACGCGAGGTCTACCTCGGCGCCGAATTCCGCATGTGACTCCTGTGCCGCCGCCGGCACACAGCAGGTGCGGCAGATTGGAGACAGGCAGTTTCGGGACTGGGTCACCGACGCGATATCGGTGTCACTCGCGAGCGCAAGCGCGGGCCGGGCGAACCTCTGACCCCTGTTCAGCAGCCGGCACGAATTGCCCCAGTATAAACCCTTTCCCGAGATTGACTAACGGCAGGCATTCGGAGCTATCCTGCACTTCCGGGGGCTACAAAATCCGATCGGAACCCACCAGTGAAGCCTGCGTTACAACTGCGCCTCCACCAGCAACTGGCACTGACGCCGCAATTGCAGCAGGCGATCCGCCTGTTGCAGCTGTCGAGCATTGAGCTCGAGATGGAACTGCGCCAGGCGATGGAGTCCAATCCGCTGCTGGAACTGTCCGAACCGGAGGGCGAAGAAGAAGCCAACGGCGAATACGTTGCGCCCCCGGAGACGCCTGCGCCCGAGGTCAATCACGAACTCGACGCCACCAGCGCCAATGACGAGGCGCGCGACGACCAGCGCCGCGACGAACTCAACGGCGACAATACGATCGACTTCGAATTCGGGCGCACCGACTACGGCAGTCCGGTGCCGGACGACAACGACGATTTCGAATCGCAGGACCAGGAACCCGAGGACCTGCGCGACCATCTGTTGTGGCAGCTGAACCTTTCGCCGCTGTCCGCGCGCGACCGCGCGATTGGCGCCACGATCATCGAGGCAATCGACGACGACGGCTATCTGCATGAATGCAGCGAAACGCTGCGCCAGAACCTGGCAACGCTGCACGACGTCAACGTCGACGAAGTCGAGGCGATCCGGCATCGGATCCAGCATTTCGATCCACTCGGCGTCGCCAGCCGCACGTTGAGCGAATGCCTGCGCGCGCAGCTCGATGCGTTCGACACCGCCACGCCCGGCTGGGCGGTGGCGCGCGAACTGGTCATCCATCACCTCGAAACGCTTGCCCGCAACGACCGCGCGCGCCTGTGCCGGGTGTTGCACGTCAATGCCGAAGAACTCGACACCGCGATTGCGCTGGTACGCTCGCTCGACCCGAAACCGGGCGCGCAGATCAGTCCGAGCAAGGCCGAGTTCGTCGCGCCCGACGCGTATGCGTTCAAGCGCGCCGGGCGCTGGCACGTCTCACTGAGCCAGAACTGCCAGCCCAAGCTCAGCATCAATGCGCACTACACGTCGCTGATGGCGCGCGCGCAGCGCGACGACGCGAGCTATCTGCGCGGCCAGTTGCAGGAAGCGCGCTGGCTGATAAAGAGCCTGCAGACTCGCGCCGACACGATGCTGAAGGTCGCCACGGCGATCGTGAAGGCGCAAAGCGCGTTCCTGGACTATGGTCCAGAAGCAATGCGCCCGCTGGTGTTGCGCGACATCGCCGAGCAGATCGGCATGCACGAATCGACGGTCTCGCGCATGACCACGCGCAAGTACCTGCACACGCCGCGCGGAACCTACGAATTCAAGTACTTCTTCTCGTCCGGCGTGTCGACGATCGATGGCGGCGCGGCTTCCGCCACGGCGATCCAGGCGATGATCCGCAAGCTGATTGGCGAAGAGACGCACACCAAGCCGCTGTCGGACCAGGCGCTGGCGGTGGAGTTGAACCGCCGCGGCATCGAAGTTGCAAGACGCACCGTGGCGAAATACCGCGAGGCGCTGAACATCCCCTCGTCCAACGAACGCAGCCGCTTCGGCTGAAGGAGGCTAAGCCCCCGGAACCCCATCGTGCTTTATCGATCTTAAAAGGTTATACCCGCCGCGCTGACGCGCATCGCGCGCGGCGACGGGTAGCAGTTCGTCAGTACTATCCGAGGAGAACGTCATGCAGATTCAAGTCAGCGGTCATCAGGTTGCCATCACTCCCGCCCTGAGGGACTA
>DASSGP010000151.1:0-3533 GCA_035693405.1 Rudaea sp.
CCACGGTTTCCGCTGCCCGCTGCACCAGAGCACGCTTCACATACGCTTCTTCGAGATCGCCGGTGCTCAGGCCTGCGGTCGGATGTACGCCGGTTACGCCCATGAAATACAGGTCCGCCCGAATTGCGCCAAGCGCTTCCAGGGCGGCGGCACCGACCGCGACGATCGAGTGCTTGAACAGGCGCCCGCCAATGATGATGACGTCGATGCCCGGATGGCCGACCAGTTCGACGGCGATGCTCGGGCTGTGCGTCACGACAGTGGCCTGCAGCTCGTGCGGCAATTGCCGCGCGAGTTGCACGGCCGTCGTGCCGCCGTCGAGGATGACGATCTGGCCAGGCTTGATCATTTGCGCGGCGACTTTCGCGATCGCGCTTTTTGCGTTCGGCTCGATACTGCGCCGCACCGAAAAATCCGCTACGGCGGGGGACGCCGGCAAGGCCCCGCCATGCACACGCTGCAGCAGGCCGGCCTGCGCCAGTTCGCGCAAGTCACGGCGAATCGTGTCTTCGGAAACGTCGAACTGCTCGCTGAGCGCCTTGGCGACGAGTTGCCCGTCGCGTTTGAGCGCCGCCAGCAGCAGTTTCTTTCTTTGCGAGGTCAGCACGTTTGCACGATATTGCACGATAATTAACGATAATGCACAATAGCACATATCGACCCTGTAATCGACTGCGTGCGTGCGCCATGAGTGAAACCGCCAAGCGGGTCCGCGTCATCGACGAGCGGACCCTGTCCGACAACTGGTATGTGCTGAAGACGACGACGTTCGACTTCCTGCGCGCCGACGGCACCTGGCAGCGCCAGCACCGTGAAACCTACGACCGCGGCAACGGCGCGGTGTTGCTGCTCTACGATCGCGTGCGCGAAACCGTGGTACTCACGCGCCAGTTCCGCTTCCCGGCCTACGTGAACGGCCATGATGGCATGTTGATCGAAGCAGCCGCGGGCCTGCTCGACCAAGCCACGCCCGAAGTGCGCATCCGCGCCGAAGCCGAGGAGGAAACCGGCTATCGCGTCGGTGTTGTTCGCAAGATATTCGAAGCGTTCATGAGCCCCGGTTCGGTGACCGAAAAACTGTACTTTTTCGTCGCCGAGTACGATGCAGCAGCCAAGGCGGGCCACGGCGGCGGGATCGCCAGCGAAGGGGAGGACATCGAGGTGCTCGAACTACCGTTCGCCGCCGCGTTGCAAATGATCGAGAGCGGCGAGATCGCCGACGGCAAGACGATCATGCTCCTGCAATACGCCGCGCTGCATCTTTTTTCGCGCAGTCCATGAGTGCCGAACCAATGATGACGATACTCGTCGCGGGACCCTATCGCAGCGGGACCGGCGGTGATGCCGCGCTGATCGAGCGCAACCTTCACCAGCTGGAACAAACTGCCTTGGCGATCTACCGGCGCGGTCATGTGCCGATGATCGGCGAATGGCTGGCGCTTCCACTTGCCAAAGCGGCGGGCTCGGTCAGACTCGGCGACGCGATCAGTGAAGAGTTTCTCTATCCGGCATCGCGCCGCCTGCTGTCGCGATGCGATGCGGTGCTGCGCATCGGCGGAGAATCGAAGGGCGCCGACGAGGACGTGCGGGTTGCGCAAACCCTGGGGTTGCAAATCTATCGCGACATTGCCGACGTGCCGGTTGCCGATGCTGCGATTTCCCACCCAGTAGCCAGCGACATCGGTTTAACTGGCTGAAGGTTTCGCCACTTCCGCACGATTCTCCCTGACAGCGTGCACGTCGTTCAACGCCTCACGGCTGCAATCGGTTCCACTGAGAGCAGTGCCTTAGCTTGAATTTGCTGCCCCATAAACCGTTCGCGTTGAGCGTAGCGAGCGGAGTCGAAACGCCAACCACCCTTCGACTTCGGCCCTGACGGGCCTACGCTCAGGGCGAACGGAATTCAAACTGAGACATTGCTCACTGCATTGAAGGCTATGCAGATGCGCGGCTCGTCGCTGTTGTGCGGTTCCACGAAATGTTCCATCCAGCATGGGAACAGGACGAGCAAGCCCGCGTCGGGTGTCAGCTTGATGTCGCTGTAGCCATTCGGCACGGCGCCTTTGACGTAGCCATGGATCACGCCAGGCCGTGGGTCGCGGAACGCGAACTTGCCGGAGCCTGCGGGTACCTTGAGGTAGAAGCTGCCCGACAATAACGACCCCTCATGCACGTGCAGGAAGTTGAAACCGCCGCGATCGTGCAGGTTGATCCACGACTGCAGGCGAAAAGCGATGTCGCGTACGCCCATTTCCGCCAGCGCGGAAACGCACGCGGCACGTATGGCCTGCTGCAAGGGAGCGAAGACGGGTTGCTCCAGCACGGCCATGTCTTCGCTGTTCCAACCTTGGCGGTTGGTCCTGCCGGCGGGCTTCGGACTCGCTGCGCGCATCGCGAGCACGACGGCAATCCACTGTTCCAGGTGCGCGGCCAGGCCCGGCGGGTGGGCCTGCCAAATGCGGGTCGTAAACAGATCGTAAGGTTGCAGCACAGGCGCAGCTGCCGGCACGCGGGGTGTCACAGACAGCGCTGCCTGGCCCGTATCGCCGGGAACCTTGATCGTAAAATTGAAACTTCCCGCCATGCGTCGTTTTCCGATGTCCAAGGAGCGGAGCCGCGAGTCGCGATATTGCCCGGCCTCTCAATATTGCGCGCGAGTCGGCTTGGCCTGCAAGGTCGAATCTCTGCGAGTCAGCCTGAATCAACACCATTCCCGCCCAACCCTTCCCTTGAAGGGGAGGGCTTAGGAGAGCGGCGCCGGCAATGCTTTCTTTTCGCCGTCGCCGCTACGGGTTTTCGAAAGCAATGTCGACATGCGCGCTCGCATATCCGTCGGACTGTCGTGAACGTGGCAGTTGTACTTCGTAAACAGCGTTCGGTACGGCCTTGAAGCTCGCGCCACTGACGGACTTGATCTTCCACGGCGTTTGCAGACGAAAATGATTGACACCCCGAGCGTGGACGTCGGCGTCCAGCGCCAGCTCACGGCCATGCAAGCGCAACCGGGTCAACTTGATGCCGGTGCTCGCATCGCCGATCTGCGCTGCCGGCGCCGGCAGGACAATGGACACGCCGCCCGCCAGGCGCAGACGACAATGACTTTCCCCGCGCGCGGCCGTGAACTTCAGTTGCGCGTGCGTATCCTGCGCATTCGATGTCACGCCGGCAGTCACCTTGGCGCCACCGCATTGCGCCTCTACGACCTCTGCGCCGAGTGGAATCTCGGGTGAGAATTCGACCTCGGCAGGTTCCCCGGCGTTGCGCAGTTCCAGGTCGACGTTGCCTGGATCGTGGCGCAACGTGAAGGCCAGCGTCGCGTGCGGCAGGCGGATATTTTCCACCGAGATCTCGTCCCACTCCGCGGGCATGTGCGGGTGCAGGAGAAGCGTGTTCTGGGCAGCGCGAACCTCGATGCCGAACAAGCCGCGCAGCGCCGCGTCGAGCAAGCCGGCGGAAGACCAGGTCTGCTCCGGCACCGATTCAGTCTGCGGCCGGAAATAGTTGCCGGCGAGCACTTCGTGGATGTGCCCCGG
>DASSGP010000152.1:0-4330 GCA_035693405.1 Rudaea sp.
GCGCTGCGCATCGTCGCCAGCGGCCAGGTGTTGCTGCTCGAGCCCGGGCGCAGCGAATTTCTCGTCGGCCGTCCCGATCCGGTCACCGGCATCCAGCCGGAGATCAACCTCGGACCGTTCGATACGATGCGCACGCTGAGCCGCCGCCACGCCAAAATTCTCAAGGAAGGCGGGCTATACTTCGTGCGCGAGGAGGTCGGCACCACGAATGGCACCTTCGTCAATGGCGAGCGCATCAAGACTGGCGCCGCAGTTCCGCTCAAGCCCGAAAACAGGCTGCGCTTCGGTTCGATCGAAGTCGAGGTGATTGCGGTCCAATGAGCGGCGCCTGACGCTCGCGCGCAAAGAGGATCGGGCCAGGCGCTTTCGATCAGGCGTCACAGGCCACATGGGTCGCGACGCGGTTGCGGGGACCCGCGAACAACGACTGGAGGTGCGTATGGCGAATCCGGAAGACAACCAGTGGCAGAGTTCGCTCGACGCGATCGATCTGTCCGCGATCGAGTCGCTGAAGAAGCTCAAGCTCGAGCAGGACGTGCTCGACGAGCGCCTCAAGGCGATGGAAGACCTCAAGGGCGAAGTCGCCAACGCCGTCTACCTGCGAGTGCGCGAGGACTACCAGAAACGCCAGACGTCGCTCGACGAACAATCGCGCCCGCTCAAGCAGGCGGCGCGCGACCAGTACGCGCGCCTGCGTACTCTGCTCGCACGTTTCGAGGCCGATCACGAGGCGGTGAAACTCGACCAGCAGGAGCTCGAACTGCGCCACAAACTCGGCGAGTTCGACGACAAGGAGTTCACCAAGCGCATCAAGGCGATCGAGAGCGCGGTCAAGGACAAGGCCGAGGCGCGGGCGCGCGCGCTCGAACTCAAGGCGCGCTTCCTCGAAGCGTTCCATGCCGAAAGCGAGCTCGAAGGCGAAACGACGCCGGTGCCAAAGGGCAGGGTCGATTCGGCCGCCACGCAGCAGTTCAGCGCGCTCACGCCGGCCGATCTGGCCGTCGCCGAGGCGCGCACGAGCGAGGTGCCGAAAGTCGGTGGCAATGAACCGCCGAACCGCACGCAGATCATGCCGGTGCTCGACATTCCCGATCCCATGCCGGCAGCCGCCGGCGCGGCCACGCAGATTTTCCGCCCGGCGCGCCTGATTCCGCAGAACCCCGAAGCCGGCAAGCAGACCTATCCGCTGACGCTCAAGCCGATTACGCTTGGCGCGGCCGCCGGCTGCGACGTGCGCATCGGCGGCCCCGGCGTCGATGCCAAGCACGCGCAGATTTCCGCGACGATGAGCGGATTCACGATCGTCGACATGAATACCAAGCACGGCACGCGCGTAAATGCGGAAAAGGTCCGCGAACGCACGTTGCGCCATGACGACGTGATCCAGGTCGGTGCGGCGCGCTACGTCTTCCGCGAAGGTTGATCGATGGCGTTCGCTATCCAGCAGGAACAGCAGGGCGCAGTGCGGATTCTCGCGCTCAGCGGCCGCCTGGATACCGAGACGTCCGCCGACCTGGAACTCGCGCTGCAGGACCTGCAGGCGGCCGGCGCGACGCATTTCCTGATCGACATGGCCGACATCGGCTACGTCAGCAGCGCCGGCTTGCGCGTGCTGCTGGCGCTGGCCAAGCAGCTCGACGGCGGCCGCGGCAGCTTGCGTCTGTGCGAACTCAATGCCGCTGTCACGCAGGTATTCGACGTCGCTGGTTTCAGCAAACTGTTCCTGATCTATCCGACGCGCGCCGCGGCGCTCGCGGGCCACGCCGGAGCCAAGCCGGATCCGGGCCTGGCCAAGAGCGTGGCCGAGCTGATCGGCGCGCCCGAGTCGGCGACGGCGGCGAGTCCCGGGTCCGCCGACCTGGCACGCGCCGCCGCGCAACTGCTGGCAGACGGCAAAGGCGAGGGCGCGGCCAGGAAATCTGCCGAGCCGGCGAAACCCAAGGCGCCGCCGCCCAAGCCATCGCCGAGTCCGGCGCCCGCACCGAATGCGGCGCCGGCTGGTGCAGCGCCTGGCGTTCTCGGGAAGCTGAAGAATCTCTTCGGCGGAAAGCGCTGAGGAACTCTGAACAAGGCCAAAGTCGAGCTATTCGGGCAGAGGCCTCACTTGTTGCGACTCACGACGATGAGCGTCAGGTCGTCGCTCTGTGCTTCGCCGGCGGTAAAGCGCGCCAGATCCACCAGCATCGAATCAAGAACGTCCTGGGCGTTGCCGTTGCGCCCGAGCGCCTCGATCACGCGTTCCTTGCCGAACAGTTCCTGCTTTTCGTTGTGCGCCTCATCCAGGCCGTCCGTGTATAAAAGTACACAGGAGCCGGGGGCCAGCGTGACGCTGTGCTGGGCGAATTGCACGTCGTTCATTGCGCCGAGCGGCAGGGCCCCGGGCGCCGCGAGCTCGCTGACGCGGCCGTCGGCAGCGCGCAGCACTGGAGGCGGATGGCCGGCGCAGGAGAATTCCAGCGTGCCGGCTTCCGGCTCGAGCGCGGCGGCGAGCATCGTGACGAACATGCCCGGTTCCAGCTCCTGATACAGCTTGCGGTTGAGTCCTGCCAGCAATTCATCCGGCCCGCTCATGTGCCGCGCCAGCGCGCGCACCTGCACACTCAGGCGCGCCATGTACAGCGCGCCGGAAACGGATTTGCCGGATACGTCGGCGATGACGATGCCGGCGCGGCCATCGCGATAGTTGAAGAAGTCGAAGTAGTCCCCGCCGATGATGCGTGCGGCCGAGTAGCTCTCGGCGATCTGATAGCCGCCGATCGCCGGCGCCGATTGCGGCAGGAAACGCTGCTGGATACGCCGGGCCAGGGCCAGATCGTGCGATTCGATTGCGCGCTCGGACGAGCGCCCGCGCTGCGTCGCGATCAGCCACGCGAGTTGGCCGGCCACGCCGAGGAACAGCTCCTGGTCCGCGGAGCGCCACGCCTGCGCGTGATCGGCGCTGTCCAGGTACAAGGCGCCGAGCACCTCCGTGCCGATCCGCAGCGGGACGCCGAGCAATGCGGCGGGCAGCCCCGCAACCTGCAATCGTTTCGCCAGCGCATCGCGCGCAACGGCGTCGACGACCGCCATGCCGTTTTCCTGGCGCACGACTTCACGCAGGAACGGTTCCGCATGCGGGAGTTCGGCTTGCGCTTCGCCGCGGTCGCGCCGCGCGATTGGCGCGAGATGCTCGCTGGCAGCGTCGCTGGCAAAGACCGCGGCGCAGCGGGTCAGCGGAAAAGCGCCGAGCAACGCGTCGAGCGCCCGGCCGAGCTGGTCGCGCATCGGTTCCTCGCGGCGCGCCAGCGCGCCGATGTCGCAGAACAGCTTCAGGCGCGCAATCAGTTCGCGCAGCCCCGGGGCAACGGCCGGCGCCGGTGGTGTCGCGCGCAATTGAACGGCGTCGGCGTTGTGGCTTGCCATCGTCGGCTGCGATGCGGCTGCGGGCTCGGAGCGCTTCGGCTCTGCGGGCGTCTCGCCGGATCCGGCCACGGTGCTGTGGAACACGGTCTTGATTTCGCCGAACTCCAGTTCGTCGCCATCGCGGATCAGTACCGGCTCGGCGATGCGCACGCCTCGGTAACGCGTACCGTTCGCGCTCTCTTGGTCGCTCAGTTCGTAGTCCGCGCCGACGCTGCGGATCAGCGCGTGGCGGCGCGAAACGGTCGGATCGTTCAGGCGTACTTCGGAAAACTGGCCGCGGCCGATGACCGCGCTGTCGGAAAAACTGAAGACTTGTCCGGTCAGGTTGCCGGAAGTGACGACCAGGCTTGGCATGATGCAGCCACGTACGGAGCGATGCCACGAGTTTGGCATAAAGCCGCCGAACGCGGGATCAGGCGACGATTGGCGGGATTCTAGTCATCCAGGCACCCGCCGAAAATTGCTCCTGCATTTTCGGCATACACGCCGTCCCTGCCGATAAAATTGCTCCTGCATTTCGCCGGGCTGGAGCCCAAGTGCCTCGGAGGCCATGGATGGCCGAGAGAGGCCCGGCATACCTTGGGATATCCAAAGCAGCGAGCCTTCGTTTTTCGGGATGCTGGCCGTCAAAGCACCCGCCGAAAATTGCTCCTGCATTTTCGGCATACATGCCATCCATGGCAATAAAAAGGCCGGGGGCAAAGCCACCCGGCCGAAGAAACGCTGCGGAATTCAAAGGGGAGGGAGGATTCCCGCAGCGCGATTTCGAAGAACGAACTCTTACTTCGCAGCCTTCTTGGCGGCGGCGACGTTGACGTTCACCTGCTTGGTGAAGTTCTCGTTGGCTGCCTCGAAGCTGCCCTTGGCCAGCTGGCCCAGCGCTTCGCTGGTCTTGACCGTGACGTTCATGATTTCCTGGCCGTTGGCG
>DASSGP010000153.1:0-3421 GCA_035693405.1 Rudaea sp.
GGTCTTGCCGCTGCCGGTCGGCGCCTGCACGATCAGGTCGCGGCCGGCGAGGATCGCCGGCAGGCCTTCGGCCTGCACCGGCGTCATGTCGGCGTAGCCCAGCGTGTCGAGCGACTTTTGCAGCGCGACGGAAAGCGGTAACCCGGAGAACGTGGCCATGCGCCATCATCGCAGCATTTGGCTTCGCCGGGCGCGGGATTTTTGCCACGGGTTCAACGCTGCCGCATGCGACTACAGTGTCCCCAACCTGTCTGGTCCCTGATCGCTTTCTCGTCGTTAACGAATTCTTTCAGCAAATTTGGCGGGGATGGAACATGCACTAGCGCAGCTTTAGCGTCAGTTCACACGCTGCGGAGGTGCACCGTGCAATGCTCAGTTTGCCACGCAGAAAGCCACAATCTTCGTGAGTATTCGCGGTCCGCGCTGGACCTGCAAAACCGCAAGACGATCCAGACGCAGTACCTCTGCGGGGTCTGCAGAATCGTGCTCCTGATCAATCCCAAGCTTGCCGCTGCCCGTGCGCAGGAAGCCATGCAGGTGGCGCGCCGCGTGACTCGCGCCGCCTGATCGATTCCCGGACCAGGCGCCCAACGCCGCAATCTTTCCCCGACAGCGCCGGCACCGACCAGAGGGTCAGTGCCGGGTGCCGCGCTTTATGGCGCCTTTGTCGCCGCCCGAAGACAGTTCGACGCTCAGCGTAAACGTGCGCTGTTCGTCGGGTTGCATCGCGCCGACACCGACGAGCCGCCGTGCGATTTCTTCGCCGCGCTCATTGCGGATCGTCAGCACCATCGAATATTCCCAGGCGCCGCCTCCGACCGGATTGCGGATGCTTCCCTCGACCCGCAACGGCGTGACGACTTCGATGACGGCCCCGGTAACCGGAGCATCGAAGCGCAGGTGATGGCGGCAAGCCGGACAGATTGCCGCGCTTTCGAGGATCGTTTCCCGGCAGTGCGGGCAGGTGCGCGTTGCTCCGGGCGTACCCGCGCGCGGCGGCGTGGTCACGAAAGGTTGCCGTGATCCGCGCCGTTGCGTTGCGCGCCGTGCTTGCCGACTTCCGGTGACTTCCCGTCTTCCCATCCGAAGTCGACCTGGCCGCGCATGCGCGAGCCGGCTGCGACCGTCAGCGTCGCCGCCTTGAGATCGCCGGTCAGCGAGCCGCTTTGCAACAGGTCGACGTGTGAAGCCGCTTCTATATTGCCGCCCAGCTCGCCGGCAATCGTGACTTTCTCGGCGCGCACGCTGCCTGCAACCGTCGCGCCCGGTTCGATCGTCAGGTCGCCGCGCACGTTGACGTCGCCCTTGAAGCGTCCGGCGATGCGCACGTGGCCCGTGCCTTCGATCTTGCCTTCGATCGCGATGTCAGGGGCAATCAGCGATTCGGAGCGTGGCTTGTCGCGAACTGGGGCACGCGCGACGACAGGCGTTGCGGCAATGGCTTCGGATTTCGGCTCGGCGATGGAAGGCACGTCGGCGCGCGCAGGCTGTTGCATCGCGTCCGCCAGGAAGGAAGGGGTGGAGGAGGAAGGGGAGGCGGGTTTCACGTTGTCTTTCCACAGGGCCATTACGGCGCTCCTGGTCTGGCTGGGGGAGGCACAGATTACGCCGGTTTAGTCCGCCAGAACACCGATTAATTGTGAACGAAATGTTGGCTTCGCAAAGACTTGGGCGGGAATCTTGAAGCCGTTTGGAGTGGCCGCGTCGGCTCCTGCCGGCTCAGCGGTCCGGCAAGTGCGACGCAACGCTAAACTGCTCGCCGGTTCGCGTTGGCGTCGAAGGAGCACACGGTGCCCGTTTCGGGTCGTTCGTTCAGGTTCAGGCTGGCCAGGCTCATATGTGCTTGCCTGTTCGCAGCAGGCGCGTGCCCCGAAGTCTGGGCCCAGGCGCCGCCGGCCTCTATGCAGCCAAAAAACAACTACGCCAAGGCCGAAAACTGGTTGTGCCGGCCCGGCCGCGTGGACGCCTGCGCCGTTGACCTCAGCGCGACCGTGGTTGCCGCGGGCGGCGCGATGACGATCGAGAAATTTCGCGCCGCGGGCGACGCAGCGATCGATTGCTTCTATGTCTACCCCACGGTGTCGATGCAACCCGGCGCGAACGCCGACATGTCGATCGACGCCGAGGAACGTGGCGTCGTCAAGCTGCAGTTCGCACGCTTCGCATCGAAGTGCCGGCCTTTCGCGCCGCTATACCGGCAGATGACGATCGCGCAGTTGCGCAAGGCGATCGCCGGCGACGGAGCAGGCGACCAAGCCATGGCATACGGCGATGTCGTCGATGCGTGGAAATACTATCTGCAGCACGACAACCGTGGCCGCGGCGTCGTGCTGATCGGACACAGCCAGGGTGCCGGCGAGCTCACGCGCCTGCTGCGGCAGGAATTCGACGGCAAGCCGTTGGCGAAACAACTGGTCTCGGCGATCCTCGCGGGCACGCATGTGTTCGTAAAAAAGGGCGGCGACAGCGGCGGCACGTTTGCCGCGATCCCGGTTTGCCGCAAGGCCGGGCAGGTCGGATGTGTCATTGTATACAATTCATTTCGGGCGACGAGTCCGCCCGCCGCCGACGCGCTGACCGAGGGCAGCGACGATCCGTCGCTGGTGGACGCCTGCGTCAATCCGGCGAATCCGGCCGGCGGATCGGGCGAGCTGAAGCCTTACTTCGCCGCGCACGAACGCGGCTTCGGCAATACGCAGCCGGCACCGCCGTGGGTGAAGGACGGACCCGACGTCACGACACCGTTCGTCACCGTGCCCGGCATGTTGAGCGCCGAATGCGCGGGCAACGAGTATGCAACCTACCTCGCGATCAGCGTGCACCCGGATCCGTCCGGCAAGCGCGCCGACGATTTCCGCGGCGACGTGTTCACGCACGGCGCCGTGCGTCCGCGTTGGGGATTGCATGTCGTCGATGTCGAGTTGGCGATGGGCAATCTGCTCGAGATAGTCGATGCGCAGGCGAAGACCTGGCAGCGCGAGCATCCTGGTGGTTCTTCCCCTCTCCCCATCGAATGATGGGGAGGGGTAGGGTGAGGGGTCAGCCTGTCCGATTGCAGGCGCGACAGTTCTCGTCGGGAGGCGCGCCGCGGTGTCGAACCACCCGACCTGCGCCGCTCCATCACGCACCTCACCCTAACCCTCTCCCCGCCACCGGCTGTGAAAGGGAGTAAGCGCGCGCGGGCGATCGGAAGTCCTACCTACCCGTCGATGGACTTCGCAGCCTGTCGGGACAGCACGTCGTCGAGGAATTTGAGTGCCTCGTCCGAGCCTGACTGTCCGAGCCAGAACAGCGCCTGCTGCTTGACCTCGCGCGGGTAGTTGCCGCGAACCAGCGCGATCAACGCGGCGTCGGCTTCGCCTTCCTTGAGTTGCGAGAGCGCAAACACGCCCTGCTCGCGCACGTCTTTCGAGGTTTCCTT
>DASSGP010000154.1:0-2632 GCA_035693405.1 Rudaea sp.
GACGATGGAACGAGGAGTCGCTCATTCCCGCCACGTGTGCCAACTCGGCTGTTGGAAGCGGCTCCGAATAGTGCGCGCGAATCCAGTGAATTGCCCGACGTATCTGCGAAAGGCGGCTATCGGCCAGCCCGATCTGGCGCATCATTGCTCCTTGCTCGCCGGTGAGCAGCCGCCAGAGGATCTCGCGTTCCAGCATCGGAGCAAGCACAGCGACATCCTTCGGCCGTGAAAGCAGGCGCAGGACGCGCGCAACGGCATCCAGTAGCTCGGGTGATGCCTGACTAAGGGCCAAGCCCAACGGTTCGGCGACGCGTCGATCGTTCGTCGCGGCCTCGAGCATCAGTGTCGCGATCGCGCTCGGGTTGAGCGTCAGTACGAACGCGAGATACGGCTCAGCGCGCGTGGCCCGAACGACCCGGCTGACAATCGGTAAATCAATTGTCGCAACGAGGTAATGCCCGCTGCCATATTCGAACACCGTCTCGCCGAGCACGGTTTGTTTCTTGCCCTGCGCGACGAGTGCGAACGCCGGTTCGCATACGGAATTGACCGGCCGCGTTGCCGTTTCGACCTTGCGCAGGCGCACGTTCGCGAGTGCGGTCGTGCCATCCCCGGCCTTCGCGTGGCGCGAGATCAGTGCGCGAATTTCCTCTAGTGCCTGCATGGCGCCATTCAACTGCATGCGTTCGCATGAAGCAAGCGCTGGTGACGCAATCCACGCACTAATGGCAGGATTAGGCAAGACCGCGACAGAATTGGTCTACCGGTCTTTGGCTGCCTCGTGATCTCATGGGCCACCCCAATCGAGGAGGCTGAGAAATGAAAAAGACATGGTTCATCACGGGTGCGAATCGCGGCTTAGGCTTCGAAATCGCCAAGGCCGCTTTGCGCACAGGAGATCAGGTTGTTGCGGCCGGCCGCAAGAAGGCCGCCGTCGCGGACAACCTGGGGCCGGACAGCGCGCAGCTGCTGTCGGTGGAGCTCGATGTTACCGAGGCGGATCAGGCGCGCGCCGCCGTGGCCGCGGCTGTCGCACGATTCGGTAACATCGATGTGCTCGTGAACAACGCCGGCTACGGTCATCTCGGATTCTTTGAAGAGACGACGATGAAGGACGCCGAGGCACAGTTCGCCACCAACCTGTTCGGCGTGCTCAATGTCACGTGGGCGGCACTCCCGCATATGCGCAGTGCGCGCGGCGGCCGGATTTTCAATATCTCCTCGCTCGCCGGGATCATGGGCGCGGAACTGGGCTCGCTATATTGCGCCAGCAAGTTTGCGCTCGAAGGCTTCTCCGAGTCGCTGGCGAAGGAGGTCGCAGCGTTCGGGATTTCCGTGACTATTGTCGAGCCCGGTCCGTTCCGCACGGACTTCCTCACCGCACAATCATTGCGGTTCGGCGACAACACCGTAGCGGACTACGATGACCGCCGTGCGCTGTCGCGCGCGGGCTTGGAGGAACGCAACGGACGTCAGGGCGGCGACCCGGCAAAACTCGCCGAAGCGATCGTACGACTCGCCAATGAGACGCGGCCGCCGCTCCGTCTTGTCGCGGGATCAATCGCGTTCAACGCAGCGGACGCGAAACTGGACAGCATGCGCACTGAGCTTGACCACTGGCGCGAGCTATCGATTGGCACCGACGGCAACTACGATGACGTTGTAGTTCCTCGCTACTGAACTGTGCATGCACCGACTTCAAACCGAGCCGCGGTCACTGACGGCCCGTGAGTGCAATCGAAGCGTTCCAAAGACGCTCGGCATTTTCGGGATCAACCGCGTAGGCGGCATATCCTCCAGAAAAGTCCGTCGGACGGTGCGCAACCTGTTTCGCCTCGGCGCAGTCCTCGAAATACCGACCACCGATGCCTTCGAGAAGCGGTGATGCAGCCAACAGCACGGTGGTTGCTGCACCCTGCTCTGGAGTCTTGCGCCGCTCAGGAGGCGTTTTCAGGCCGCCAGTATATTTTTGCAGACCGGTGGCGATCGCGCCCGGATTGAGCGCGTTCGAAAGTATGCCGTCGTCCGCCCATCGCTGCGTAACGGCAACCGCCAGCAGCGCGTTCGCGGTCTTCGACTGTCCATACGCTCCGAACGGCGTGTAGGGCACGAAATCAAAATGGAGATCATCGAACATCACCGGCGAGAACAGATGACCCGAAGAACTTACCGATACGACGCGCGCGCCATTCGCTGCGGCCAAGGCTCGATGCAGACCCCGCGTCAGTGCAAAGTGGCCTACGAAGTTCGTCCCGAATTGCAGTTCGAATCCCTGTGGAGACTTCTGTAGATCAGGTACGGCCATGATGCCGGCATTGTTGACCAGAATGTGAAGGGGGCTATTCCACGCTTCTACGAATGCGTTCACCGAATGCAGATCGGCGAGGTCGAGCGCTATAACCTCGATCGAACGATTGCCGGTCGAGCGGCGCAGTTCCTCGACTATTCCTAGTGCGGCTTCTGGCCGGCGCACGGCAACGGTGACCTGCGCACCGGCTTGGGCGAGGGAGCGTGTCGTTTCAAGTCCGATGCCCGCTGCGCCGCCGGTGACAATCGCGCGCTTGCCGGACAAATCCACATTGGCGATGACTTCAGAGGCCGTGGAACTGAAACCGAAAGGAGTCGTGAACCT
>DASSGP010000155.1:0-2036 GCA_035693405.1 Rudaea sp.
CCGCGCAGTGTGTCCATCGCTGCATCGACCAGAATTGCAGCGTCGAGCAAGCCGACCACCGGCACGTCGTTTTCGATCAGCGCACTGCTGCCTTCATCGAGGTACGCGACGATCTCGCGCATGGCGTGCTCGGTTTTCGGAGCGACGTCCCACTGCGCGTCGTCGAGCGCTGCGCGGATCTCGCCGGCGCGGCGCATGCGCACTTTGATAAATGTGGATTCCTGGCCCTTCATCGCCGCTCGCAGCACGCGGCGCGCAGCGCCGGCGATCTGGCCGGCGTTGAACTCGGGCTTGCCCGGCGCCACGCGCTGGACGATCTCGTTGAAACGCTGCAGCTTCTCCGCGCGCAGCTCGAGGCTCGTGATCGCCGGGGTAAAGATCCCCGAGCGCGCCGCGCTCAGGTTGAGGTTGGTGACGGAACGATTGAAGTCGAAGTTGTACATCGGCATGGCGGCATCCCTGGTGGCTGGAGTCGATCCGGGCAGAGTTTCCCGGCGTCGTACTCAGGTTCAAGAATCGGCGGGGGCGATTACGCCGACAGCAGGCGATGGTGCCGGCAAAGCCCGAGGCCGGCCGGAGCCGCCAGCCGTCTGTCGCCGGGACGGAAACGCTGCGTTATTCGCGCGGATCCGTGAGAAACCCAATAAAAGAGCCCCGCCGTCCGGGCGGGGCAGGTCCCGAAAATGTTTCTTGTCGCGCGTGAACCTAGCGGGCGGCGACGCTGTTGCGTGCAGCATAGTTCGCGGCGAACTCGCCTTGCAGCCGGTCGTAGCGTGCCTTCACGTTCGAGTACGACGTCTTGTACTCGGGATAGGAAGTCGCGGCGCCGAACAGCATGCCGATCTCGCGCGAGGTGAAATTGCGGCGGATCTCCTCGTGCCACGCGGCGCAGACGGCGCGGTCGTTCGGAGGCGTGCAATCGGACTGGATCGGGCCGCTGACGTCGACGGTGGCGAGTGATTGCCGTTCGGCGGCGCCGGCGACCGCGCTGGCCAGAAGCAGGCAAGTGCTGACGGTGATGCTCAGGATGGTGCGGTTCATGTCGGTCTCCTTGGCGGCGTGCGGTTGGCCGCTCCTTCGACGCAACCGCATCAGTATGCGTGAGCTTCCGTAGCAACGCAGAAGGCTCGCGCCTTCACTGTACGGGTACCGGAAAAGTCCTGGCCGATTACAGGTCACCGAATGCGCTCGCCTTCGCGGCGATCGCGGCCTTCGTCACGGGTTCTGACACGCACAACGTGTCGACGCGCGCGCCGACTGCCGGAATGAGTTGTGACTGGGCAAGCCGCGCGCAACAGTCCGCGGCGGGAAGTGCGCGAGTGTCAGCGTCCGCTGTCGACGAGGGTGCCCAGCGGCTCGCCTTGCATGATGCGCATCAGCACGCCTTCGCCGCCGATGTCGTAGATGCGCAGCGGGATCTTGTAGTCGCGGCACAGCGCGATCGCGGCGGTGTCCATGACCGCGAGCTTGCGCTCGATGACCTGATCGTAGGTCAGCCGCTCGAAGCGATGAGCGGTGCTGTCCTTGCGCGGATCGGCGCTGTACACGCCGTCGACCTTGGTCGCCTTGAGCAGCAATTCTGCGCCGACTTCGATGGCGCGCAGCGCCGCGGCGGAGTCGGTCGTGAAGAACGGATTGCCGGTGCCGGCTGCGAAGATCGCGATGCGGCCTTTTTCCAGATGGCGGATCGCGCGACGGCGGATGAAGTCCTCGCAGACCTCGTTGATCTTGATCGCGCTCAACACGCGCACGCGGCCGCCGAGCTTTTCCAGGGCGTCCTGCATCGCCAGAGCGTTCATCACCGTGGCCAGCATGCCCATGTGATCGCCGGTCACGCGGTCCATGCCTGCCGCAGCCAGGCCTTCGCCGCGGAAGATGTTGCCGCCGCCGATGACCACGCCGACCTCGGTGCCGGCGCGCTGCACGTCGATGATTTCGCGTGCCAGCCGCGTGAGGACTTTCGGGTCGATGCCGTAGTCGGCATCACCGAGCAGTGCCTCGCCGCTGAGCTTCAGAAGGATACGTTTATACTTTGC
>DASSGP010000156.1:0-12070 GCA_035693405.1 Rudaea sp.
GTGTCGGCGACCAGAAGCCGGTCGCCATCGGCAGCGACGCCGAGCGGATGTTGCAGGCGAGCAACGTCGAACGCACCATCTGTTTTACCGAAATCGAACAGGCCTGCGCCGACGAGTGTTTGTGTTTTGGCCTTCTCGCCGAGTGAGATCGCGCGAATCGCGGAACTCTCCGAATCGGCGACATACAGCGTTGCGCCGTCGCCGCTCAGCGACAACCCGCTCGGCTGAGCGAACGCCGCTGCGTCGGGCAAGCCGCCTTTCAAATCTTCCGCGCCGCTGCCAGCCAGCCGCGCGACCGTGTGTTTCGAGAGGTCGAGAACGCCGATCTGGTGCGTCCCGGCATTCGCCAGATACAACGCGTCGCCTTTCTTTTCGAGATCCCAAGGCGACGCAAGCGCCGTGGAAGCGGCCGGCTGCGCCACATCGGTCAACGCCGTGCCGCGCTTGCCGGTGCCGGCCAGCGTCGTCACGGCGCCGGTCGAGCGGTCGATGCGCCGGATCGCGTGATTGCCCGTGTCGGCGACGAAGATCGCCTCGTCCGACGCTATCAATCCTTGCGGATGATCGAATGTCGCGACATCCGCTGCCCCGTCCTTGAGACCGGCCGCTCCACTGCCGAAGCGGCGTACATCGTTGCCGGCATCGTCGAGCAGCACGATCTGGTTGTGACCTGCGTCTGCCAGCGCCCACTGTGGCGTCTGACCGGGCGCGGCCTTGATCTTGCCGGGAAACAGGAAACGCCCCTTCGGCTGTTCCTCCAGCTGCAGGTCGAGCTTCGCGGGTTTCAATGCGCCCGTCTGCCCTGCGCGCGCGACGAGGTCCCCGATTGCCTTGTCGAAGCGGGCGGGGTCAGGCTCGCCGGCAACGCGCACCAGGATGCTGCCATCCGGGCCGACGAGCACGAGCGTCGGCCATGCCTGCACACCGTAGGCGTTCCAGATCGTCATCTTCGGATCGTGCACGATCGGGTGATGGATCTCGTAGCGTTCGATCGCGTCCTTGACGCTCGCGGCGCTCTTTTCCTCTTCGAACTTCGGCGAGTGGACGCCGATCACGACGACCTGCTCGGGAAATTTCTGCTCGATCCCGCGCAGTATCGGAATGATGTGGATGCAGTTGATGCAGCCCTCGGTCCAGAAGTCGAGGATTACGATGCGGCCACGCAACGACGCAATCGGCAGCGGATTGGTCACGTTGAACCACTGCAGGCCCGGCCGCGCGATCTCGGGCGCTGCTTCGTCGGCCGCGCGCCCTTCGCGCAGATAGCCCAGGCCGATGGCCAGAAGCGCCGAGGCGACGAACAGCAGCGTCGCGCTCGGGTTGCGCATTGCGGAATTGTGCATTTCCTTCCTTTGCCTCATGTTGCGGCCGGAGAGCCACCGCCGCACTTCACAGGTTGGGTTGAGCGAAGCGGATCTCAACAGCGAAGCTGGTCAACTCAACCGTGGCGCCAGCGCGGTCAGACCGGGAACCTGAATTGGTTCGGCCTTCCCGGTAAGAGACGACCAGGGAGCACGGACCTTACAACAACCCTGCCGGGAACGACGTGTTTTTTTTGCGCAATCGCGTCGACAAATTGAACCAACAGCCGGCATGGCCACAGCTCCGGCCTTCCCTCCACATCGAAGCATCCGCCGGTCCCTCGAGCGCGGACAGCGTGAACTAACGCCTTTGCGTTGAACGCCGACTTGCGTGCGCAGCAGCGATCTGCCGCGCATTGCGCGCCATCAGCGCCCGCAACGGCGGCGGCCCGAGCACGTTGACCTCGGCACCCAGGCGCATCAGTTCGCGTACGCCAAAGTCGAACGACTCGAGCGGCAGCTTGCAACGCACCCAGCCGGCCCGATCCGGCTTGCCGGCAGTTTCGCTTGCGGAACGCATGACATAGGGACCGAGCAGATCGAGCATCGCCATGCCTCTTGCCGAGAGGCGTACGTCGGCATGTTCGTGATAGACGCCGGTTTCGTAGTCGCGCGACGCTTTTTCCCAATGCGCAGCCAGATCGAAGCCCTTCGGCCGGATGAATGTTTCCTCGCTGATCCGCGCATCGTGGATGTTGGCCACGCGATAGGTACGGACCGAGGCGCCGCGTTGCGCGACGAGGTACCAGGTGCCGGCCTTGAGCACGAGCCCGAGCGGGGCCACCGCGCGCGGGCGTGCCTCGGTATCGCCGGAACGCCGGTAGCGCATTTCGAGCATGTGGTCGCTCCATGCCGCGCCGGCGATCGCCGGCAATGATGGCAGGCGATCGACGCCGTGAAACCACGCAACCGCGTCCAGGTGAAAGCGCGCGGCGATGCGTTGTGCGCGAGGCTGCACATCCGCCGGCAACGCCGCCAGCAATTTCAGTCGCGCCGAGGAAAGCACGTCGGCCAGCCCGAGCTGGGCGGCGGGTCCTGGGAGACCGGCAAGGAACAGCGTTTCGGCTTCCGATTGCGTCAGGCCGGTGAGTTTGGTGCGATAACCGTCCTGCAGGCGGAAGCCGCCATTGCGCCCGCGATCAGCGTAGACCGGAATGCCGGCCGCGCTGAGTTGATCGATGTCGCGATGGATCGTGCGCACGGCGACTTCGAATTGTGATGCGAGTTCGCGCGCGCTCATGCGGCCGCGGGTTTGCAGCAGGATCAGGATCGACAGCAGGCGGCTTGCAAGCATTTTTCAACCTTGAGGGAAGATTGAATCAAATACATGACATCCGGTGACATGTTTAGCACGCGATGATGCGCGCAGCAACCAACAAGGAGCCGCCATGAAACATTTTCCCGCCCTGCTCGCTGCCGGCACACTGGCCACGATATCCGGCCTGATCGCACCGGCGTATGGCACCGAGGATGCCCCACCACCGATGCAGGGTGCCGGCGATCTGTCGCACCTGCACGATTTCGATTTCCTCGTCGGTGAATGGCGCGTACATCACCGGCGATTGAAGGAGCGCCTGGCCGACAATCATGACTGGATCGAATTCAAGGGTACGTGCGCGATGCGCAAGCTCATGGACGGCTGGAGCAACGTCGACGACAACGTGCTGGACATGCCGGGCGGCGCGTACCGTGCCGTCGGTCTGCGCGCCTACGATCCGAAGACCGCGCAGTGGGCCATCTGGTGGCTGGACGGCCGCAATCCGTTTGGGGAACTCGATCCGCCGGTCAAAGGCCGATTCACCGACGGTGTCGGCAACTTCTACGCAGACACCACGCTCAGGGGCCAGACCATCCGCATGCGCTTCACCTGGTCGCACATCACGCCGACGAGCGCGCAGTGGGAACAGGCGTTTTCACCCGACGGCGGCAAGACCTGGGAAACGAACTGGCACATGGATTTCGAGCGCGCGCGCTGACTCGAGTCACTTGGCTACGTGGCCGGCGCAAAACGAGACAGAGTCGGTCCGTGGCCATGTGCGACATCGCACATTTTTGCGCGGCCATGTCGGACAAGTTGCCCAAGGACAAGGATGGCATGGTCGCACTGAAGGACATGCACCCCATGCATCACGACATGATGCACAGGGGCTGTGAGGAAATGAAGGACAAGAAAATCGATTAGGTGTCAGGCCTGATGCAAGTGCGCGGTAACTCTTGCCAGGAATGCTTCCGCATTGTCGACGGCGTCGGGTCCTGCCACGACGGCTTCGGCGAGCTCGGCAGCATCCAGAGGCTCGGCCCGCAGCAATTGTTCGTCGAGTACCGACTCGTTTGCTTCCGAAGCATCCGTGCCCCGGGCACTGCGCTCGCGTAGCCGCCGCCGCAACTCCTCCTCGGGCGCCGCGCAGGACACGATGAGCATGCGCACGCCATGTGCGGCGGCGAGCGCGCGGAAGCGCTCACGCTGAGCATGCCGGAGGTTGGCCGCATCGACGATCATCGAGAATCCCGCGTCCATGCTTGTGGCCGCGGCTTCCAGCAGGCGCTGGTATGTCGCTTCGTTCAAGTCCTCCGAATAGGCGCCGGCACCGATTGCCGATCCCGTCGTCTGATCGGCGGCCAGGCCGAGTAGACGCTTGCGCTCGACATCGGAGCGCACGCGAAGCGCCGGCCAGCGTTCCATGAGGTGACCGCTGACGCGGGTTTTCCCCGACCCCGAAAGTCCATGCATCAGGAACAACACCGGCGGCCGCGGCGAGGCCAGCTGCTGTGCCAGATGCAGGTGTGCCTCGGCATCGCCGGCCGCTGTTGCCTCTGCCTTGCCCTGCCCCGTCAACTGCTTGCGCCGGAGCAAAGCGACCATGCTTCGCACCAGCGCGCGGTAGACCAGGTAGTAGCGAAGCACGGCCATGCCCGCAAAGTCGCCGCGCGCTTGCAGATAGCCGTCGATCAGGCGAAACGCGAGTCCTCCTCGATCGCGGAACAGCAGGTCCATCATCAGGAAGGCGATGTCGCAGATCACGTCGATCCAGCGCAGTTCGGCGCTGAATTCGATGCAGTCGAACGGCACGACGTCCTCGCCGATGCGGGCGAGGTTGCCCAAGTGCAGGTCACCATGGCATTCGCGCACGAACCCTTCGCGGCGTCTCGCGGCGAACGTCGATTCGAGCGTGTTGTAGCGGCTGCGCGTCCAGCTGGCGAGCATTTCCAGCGCCGCAAGCTGCGGCGCGCTGGTCAGAAGAGTTCGCAACGTGCCCAGGACTTCCTCGACCGGATGTCTGATCGCAGCAGAAGTGCCGTACTCGCTGTCCAGGTCGACGCACGCTGTTTCGCTGTGGAAGCGCGCGACGCGCTGTGCCGCGCGGTCGATATCGTCTTCGCTCAAGCGTCCGGCTTCGAGCAGTCGGTCGAGCTGATTGGCCTGCGCGAACTCGTGCATGCGCACGGCGTACTCGACCGGCTCGCCCGTGCCGAGCACCTTCGCGCGCTCCACCGGGCCGACGATAGGCACGACGTCGACATAGAGTTGTGGTGCCAGACGTTTATTGAGTCGCAGTTCTTCGAGGCACGCCGCGTGCCGCAACGGCAGGGTCGAGAAGTCGAGGAAACCCAGGGACACGGGCTTCTTGATCTTGTAGGCGTACGCGCCAGTCAACAGGACCCACGAGATGTGGGTTTCGACACACGTCGGGTCCTGCACCGGATGCGGATACGCCTCCGCAGCGAGCAGTCGCGCAATCAGCGCCGGAGTTGTTGTGACGGATGCGGGATCTCGGTTCATCCAAACGGTCCGGGAACAGACAACGATTGTATCGAGTGCGCAAACGACATTCGCGCTGCAAGTGGCGCAAGCGCTGCGCAGTCGCAGCGCCCGCGAGTGTGCGCCGAGTCATGCTCTGCTGATCGTAGCGTGCAGGCCAATACGCAATTTGATTCGCGTCAAGCTGCGCTCGCTCCTTGGCTGCCGCTCAGTGGCTTCCAGCGCCCTTTTCGGCCGCCCCTTCGAGCAGGGCGTCGAGGTCGGCGCGCCTCAGCAGGCGTCCGTCCAGCAGCACTGCGTTGATGCGCCGCGTGTTGCGGATGTCCTTGGTCGGATCGGCGTCGAGCAGCACCAGATCCGCGCGCATGCCGACTTCCACGGTACCGGCCGCGCCGGCGAGGCCGAGAAATTTCGCCGGCGCAAGCGTTGCCGAGCGCAGCGCATCGCTCGGCGACAGACCCGACTCGACCAGCATGGCCATCTCTTCATGCAATGAAAAACCCGGGTACACGCCCGGCATCGGCGCGTCGGTTCCCGCCATGATCGGCACACGCGCCTGGTGCATCGCCAATACGATCTGGCGTGCGACCGGCCAGCGTTGTTTCGCCAGCGCCGCGTCATCGGCGGTGTATCCGGCAAGAAATTGTTCCCAGCGCGTGTGTTCATCGGCCCGAAGGTAGCGCCAGCGCGGATCGGCGCTCGGAGGCCCGCCTGCCTGAAGCACATCTTCGTTGGCCAGCACGAGCGTCGGCACCTGGACCTGCCCCGTCGCGGCCAACGCCTTGCTGACGCGCCGGCAGATGTCACGATCGAAGGCGGCGAGCGCCTGCGCCTCCTGCGCATCGCGTCGCGCGTTCAACGCTTCGCCTTCCAGGCCCTGGCGCTCGGCGAGCAGCCGTGCCTCGATCGACGAACACGCTTCGTAGGCCTGCATCAGATGTTCGTTGCTGCGCTGCCCACCATCGGCGGCGGCCAGCAGCGGCAAGCCGGCCGGCGCATGGCCCGCCACCGGCAACCAGCGTTTCCGCGCCGCCTCGAGGATCGCGCGCCAGCGTGATTCGGGAACTTCCGAGAAAACCTTGATGAAATCGGCGCCCGCCACCGCGGCCGCGTCGACGTCGCGCGCCGCATCGCCGGGCGACTTTCCGTCAACGGCAATGCCGGCGGCGAGGATGCGAGGCGCAATGAGCTCGCCAGCTTCCACGGCCTTGCGCCAGCGAACCACCTGCGCCATCGACGCCGCATCCCCGCGCATCTCGCGCACCCCGGTTACTCCGTTGGCGACATACAGCGGAAACGTCCAGTCGTTCGGCGGGCGGTGCGAGAAGAGATTGAAAAAGTGAACGTGCATGTCGACGAGTCCCGGAATCAGGAACCGTCCGTGGCCGTCGACACGGAGGGCGTTATCCGGAACCTGATCGCTCTGTGCCGTAACGATGGCAGTGATGCGGCCGTCGTCGACAATGACCGTGCGCGGCCGGGAGACGCGGTCCTGCCTTACATCGACGACCGTGACATCGGTAATGGCGACCGCTTGCTTCGCCGGCACGGCTGCTTCCGCAGCGGCCATGCATTGCGGCAGCGCGAGGGCGAGCATGAACGACGCGGCAGCCAACGCGCGAGCGCGGCAGCCAACGTGACGCCTGCCACGCGCGGACGTGGCGGCTGGCCGGGACATCGCATCGTATAGGGCATGCCTCATGAGAATCCTGGCAAGAGAGTCAAGGTGACCGGCGCAACCGGTGCGGTGCACCGGATCGTCGCCAACGCCCTGGCTCGATTCATTCGCAGTGTATACAATGCCACATTCCGACGAATGAATCGATCCGGTCGCGAACGTTATCATGCGCACGCACGGCACGTTGACGAAGTGGAATGACGATCGCGGGTTCGGCTTCATTGCGCCTGCGGGCGCAGGCGCCGAAATCTTCGTCCATGTTTCCGCGTTTCCTCGCGACGGCAGGCGCCCGAACGTCGGTGAGGTAATTTCCTTCGATATCGAAACCGGTGGAGATGGGAGGAAGCGCGCGACCGGCGTCTTGCGGCCCGGAAGTCGCAGCGGGCCGCATGCTGGACAAAAACCTGCCGCGAGCCGCGCTCCGCTTGCTGCGACACTGGGACTGTTGATCGTGGGTGGCCTCGGCGGGTATGCGTACAGGACCTCTACGCTGGCGCAACCCGATCATCTGCGTCAAGTGGCGCAGCCGCCATCGGATGGCACTGCGATCGTCGACCGATTTGCCTGCGATGGCAGAACGAGTTGTGCGCAGATGACGTCGTGCGAGGAAGCCGTCTACTTCCTGCAACACTGTCCGGGCGTGCAAATGGACGGCGACCACGATGGAACTCCGTGCGAACAACAGTGGTGCGGCAACTAGCCCGTCTGCACGACGGACCAACCCTCGCCAGCCTGGCCGCCATCCCGCTAGTGAAATTTCTCGCCGCGCGCCAGCATCGCGATGATCGCCTGTTTGCGCTTTTCCCGCGTTTCGGCTTTCTTTGCCGTCTGCAGGCGATAGACAATCGAATACAGGTTTGTCTTGTTGAGTGTCTTGAAGAAGGCTTGCGCTTTTCGGTTGCGCGCCAGTTCCGTCAGGAAATCATCGGGAACGGCCGCGCTGCCGAAGGCATCGTAGGCGGCCTTCCAGCGGCCATCGGCCTTGGCAGCGTCGATTTCCCGCAGCCCGGCAGCGGTCATCTCGCCGGACTCGATCAGTCGCTGCGCATGTGCGGTGTTGCGTTTCGACCATCCGCTCCCGGGCCGACGCGGCGTAAATTTCTGCAGCCATGATTGATCATCGCCGGGCAGCTTCTGGCCGTCGATCCAGCCGAAGCAAAGCGCCTGATCGAGCGCCTGCGCATAGGTCACGGTCGCCACGCCGGAATCCTTCTTGTAGATGCGCAGCAGGATTCCTTCCGCGCGACCATGGTTCCTGCCCAGCCAGGTGCGGAAAGCGCGCGCGGATTTGAAGGCCAGCGTTTTCATGTTCATGCCCTGCAAGTAGTTCATTCAATCTCATCCATGCGCTCGTCGATGAAGCCGCCGATCTCGGCCAATGCCCGATTCGCTTCGGCAAGCATGCCGGCGTGAACCTGGAAGTCATGCCACATGCCCTCGAAGCAACTCAGGCGAACAATAACTCCTGCCTGCTTCGCGCGCTCGGCCAGCCGTTCGGAATCGGACAGCAGGATTTCCTCGCTGCCGACCTGGATCAGCATCGGCGCGAGATGCGTCAAGTCCGCAAAAAGCGGCGAGAGAGCCGCGCTTTCGAGCGGCAGCTCCCCGGCGTAGTGCGCGGCGCACGCAGCGAGCCAGGCGCGACGCAGCATCGGGTCGCGATCATGGTGCGTGCGCTGCGACTCGCCACAGAGCGTCAGGTCGGTCCACGGCGAGATCAGGACCATGGCCGCCGGAGGCGGCAAGTTCAAGTCGCGGATCGCGACTGCGGCTGCAATCGCGAGGCCGGCGCCGGCGGAGTCGCCTGCGAGCACGATGCGCCTCGAGCCTTCCCGCTGCGACAACCAGCGGTAGGCGGACAGGGCATCTTCGAGCGCCGCCGGATGCGGGTGCTCCGGCGCCAGCCGGTAATCGACCAGCCACGCTTCGCTGCGCGCCACATGAGCGATTTGTGCGGCGAGCTTGCGATGGCTGCCCGGACCGCCGATGACGTAGCCGCCACCGTGGAAGTAGAGCACAACGCGATCGGCCCGCGCATTCGCCGGCGTCACGCGCAAGCCCGGCACGTTTCCCAACATCGCTGGCGCCGAACTGCATCCTGGCGGAGCGCGTGTACCGGCTGCGGCGATGCTCGCCCAGGCACGCTGCAACGCAATCGGCACCCACGGCGCCAGGATCGGCCGCAACGCGAGCCTGATCTGCCAGTAGAGAAAACTTCTCAAGCGGAAACCAGACTGTAGTGCGCAAGCTGTGGCCGACGCAAACGCCGGCCATATTCGCTCATGTAGCCGACCCAGTTCTGCGTGTTGCGGCCGTTGACCAGGTACCAGCTGTTGCAGCCGCCCAGATATGCCAGCTCGCGGCTGCGTCGCTCCAGCTCCGCGTTGAATTCTCTCTGTGCGTCGGCGCGCACGTCGAGCCAACGTAGATCGCGATCGCGAAGCAGTTCCATGCACTTGACCACGTAACGCTGCTGGCGCTCGAGCATGAAGATGATCGTGCCGACGCCGAGGTTCGTATTCGGGCCGTACAGCACGAAGAAATTCGGAAAGTCCGTAACGGCGATGCCGAGATAGGCCTCGGCGCCCGCCTTCCAGCGTTCGCGCAGCGAAGCGCCGTTGCGACCGATGATTTCCATCGGCGCGAGGAACTGCGTCGCCGCAAAACCGGTGCCGCAGACGATTGCGTCGACCGGGCGATGGCGCCCGTCGGCGGTCGTGATGCCGGTCGGCGTGATTTCCGCGATCGCGTCGGTGACGAGTTCGACATTCGGCCGCGCCAGCGTGGCGAACCAGTCGTTCGAGAACAGCAAACGCTTGCATCCAACTGGGAAGTCCGGCGTCAGTTTGGCGCGCAGCGCCGGATCGGCAACATTCTTGCGCAACAGATGCCCATGGATCAGGCGCACGATGCGCTTGGAGAGCCAGTGGAACATCGACTTCTTCTGGATCACCGAGGCGACGAACTCGACGTACCAGAAGATGCGCAGTCGGTCGAGCGTGTGTGTCCACGGCCAGTGCGTCAGCAGCCAGCGCTCCGGCCGCGAATAGGCGCGGTCGGCCTTGTGCACGCACCATGCCGGCGTGCGCTGAAAAACATGCAGCTGTTTCGCCTTCTTCGCGATTTCCGGAACGTACTGGATCGCGCTCGGGCCAGCTCCGATGCTCGCAACGGCCTTGCCGGCAGGATCGAAGGCATGATCCCAGCGCGCCGAGTGGAACATGGGACCCCGGAAGTTTTCGAGGCCGGCAATATCCGGCAGCACGGGACGATGCAACTGCCCGACGGCGCTGATGAGCACGCGAACCTCGGTCGTGGCGCCGTCGACGAATCGGATCAGCCAGACGCCGCGCGCTTCGTCGAAGGTGGCCTCGGCGATCTCATGACCAAAGCGGATATGCTGCATGAGGTCGTGCTTGCGCGCGACCTCATGCAGATAGTCGAGAATCTCGCGCTGCGGGCCGAACGCTGTCGACCATGGGTAGTGCGGATCGAACGAAAACGAGTACAGGTGCGACGGCACATCGCAAGCCGAACCCGGATAGGTGTTCTCGCGCCACACGCCGCCGAGGTCGCTGGCCTTTTCGAAGATCGTGAACGCTTCGAACCCGGCTTTCTTCAGGTAATAGCCCATGCCCAGGCCGGCAAAGCCGGCCCCGATGATCGCGATGCTTGGCGTAGATTCTTTCAAGCGCGTTGCGAAACCTGTCGGGAAAGCCAGGGACCTACTTCGCATCCGTGACGACGCGACTTGCGCTGGCGACGACCGCGGCACCCAGCGCCGCGGCGAGCGCCGATCCGGCGAGCACGCCGATCTTTGCGACGGCGGCGAAGTTGCCGAGCGGAAACGCCTGATCGGCCATCAGCAGCGCGACCGTATCGCCTACTCCACACAAGCAAGCCGCGCCGACGAACAGGCGCAGGCTCGTGCCCTGCGGAGCGATGCCGATGCCTGCCTTGATCGCCAGCCACGATGCGAGCAGAACACCGACCGGCTTGCCGAGCACGAGGCCGAGGATAACGCCGGCGAGCACGCGCATGTCTTCGGTGGAGTGCAGGTCGACGGCAAGGCTGATGCCGGTGGCGGAGAACGCGAACAGCGGCAGGATGAAGTACGCGCTCCACGGCGCGACGGCGCGTTCGATGCGCTCGGCCGGCGACAGCAGGCGCGCGCTCGCGGCCGACAGGTTGCGGCTGGCCGACTCGCGGATCAGTTCCTGCTTGTGCCGCGCATGCGCCGACGGCTCAGCCTTGCGCGCCTCGCGTTCGGCGCTTTCGAGCGCGGCGAGCGCGGTCGCTGCCTGCGCCAGTAGCGGCGCGGCAGCCGGCGTTGGCCGCGTCGGCAGGAAGATGGCGAGGATCACGCCCGCGAGCGCCGCGTGAACGCCGGCCGTGTGCAGCGTCACCCACAAGGCGCACGCAACCACGGCGTACGGCCAGCCGACGTAAACGCGCGCGCGATTGAGCGCGAACAACAGCGCCGCCGCGATGGCCCCACCGAGCAACCACCTTGCATCGAACGAGTGCGGATAGAAGATCGCGAGCGTCAGCATCGACAGGATATCGTCCACGACCGCGAGCGCCGCCACGAACACGCGCAACGCACCGGGAACGCGATCGCCGAGCAACGCCAGGATACCGATCGTGAATGCGACGTCGGTCGCCGTCGGCACGGACCAGCCGTTGGCTGTCGCCGGTGTGGCCAGCGCCAGATAGATCGCCGCCGGCGCCAGCACGCCGCCGACCGCGGCGACGACCGGCAACACGGCCGCCTTCGGGTCGGTCAGCGCGCCGGCCGTGACCTCGCGCCGGATTTCCAGGCCGACCAGCAGGAAGAACGCGGCCAGCAGTCCTTCGGAAAACCAGGCGGCGATCGTCATCGACACGCCGCTGTCCGTCGGTCCGACGCTGAAAGACCGATCCATCAGCCAGTGGTAATACGGCGCGATCGGCGTATTCGCGCAGACCAGCGCCGCGACCGCGGCCAGCAGCAAGGTGAAACCCGCCGATGCAGGCAGGTTCGCAAACGCGCGCGCGGTACGTTTCACCTGCGCTGCGAGCGGCCGTTGCAGCGCTTCGAGCAGGGAATGGAAATCCCAGGCATCGTCGTAGCGGATGCCGTCGATGAAAAACGTCGGCGTGACCGTGATGCCGTTGCTGCGGCCCTCGCTCAGATCTTCCTGCACGCGTGCGCGCGTCGGTTCGCTGTCGAGATCGCGCCGGAATCGATCCATGTCCAACCCGAGGCTGCGCGCGAAGTCGAGCACGCGC
>DASSGP010000157.1:0-7591 GCA_035693405.1 Rudaea sp.
TGCAGGGCGGCGTCGGGCGCGTGCTGACGAACATCGTCGGCACCGAACTGGCCGCGCGCGACGCGTTCACGGTCGTCGAGCGGCGCAAGCTCGCCGCGGTGCTCGAGGAACAGGACCTCGCGCAAAGTGGCCGCCTGAAACCCGGCGAAGGCGCGCGCATCGGACAGTTGACCGGCGCGCAGTATCTCGTCATGGGCACGATCAGCGCGTACGAAGACAACGAATCGACGAAGGTCAGCGGCGGCGGCATGTTCCGCAGCAGCAAGGTCGAACACGTATCCGAAGGCGTTTATCTCGCGGTCGACTTGCGCGTCGTCGACGCGACCAGCGGCGAAGTTGCGTTTGCGCGCACAATCGAGGGCCGCACCGAAGGTTACCGGACCGATATCACCAACGATCACAGCGGCCTGGCGATGATGGAAAAACCGGGCGAGGCGCGCGCCGTGCGCGCCGCGGCGCTCGAGATCATCGACTATCTGGAATGCGCGATGGTGCGCAAGGATGCCTGCATCGAAAAGTTCGCCGAGGCCGACCGCCGGCGCCAGAGCACGACCAAGCAGGCGATCAAAATCGACGGACGCAAGCAATGAAGCGAGTTATTGGCGTAGTCTTTTTCCTGTTGTCCACGACCGCGGCGCATGCCGACGCGGTGCTCGAATACTCCGGCGGCGATGCCGACTGCCACGCCGATTTCGTGCGCGTCGCGGTGCAGGGCCTGTCGATGCGCATCGACAGCGCGCCGCCGGCACAGGACATGAGCATGGTCTACGACTCCGCCGAGAAAGTCGGTGTCGCGCTCGACCACAAGCGCAAGCAGTTCTTCGAACTGGAGTTCGACGACGACGCGATCGACTTCCAGGGCGACGTCATGAAAAGCACGTCGAACATGGTCGACAGGAAGACTGAGCAGCTGCAGAAGCAGTTACCGCCTGGCGCGATGCAGTCAGGCGCGATGCAACCCGGCGCGGGCGGCATGCCACAGGTCGACCCGAAGCTGATGGAACAGATGATGCGTCAGAACATGGAGCACATGACCAAGGAGCAGCGCGCGCAGACGGAAGCCGCGATGAAGAACATGCGCACATCCGGTTATTTCGGCCCGCAATCGGAGCCGGTGATCGAGGCGACCGGCGAAAAGCGCGAAGTCGGCGGGCTGGCCTGCACGGTCGAGCGAGTCACGCAGGACGGACACCTGCTGCGCGAAGACTGCCGCACGACGCTCGACGCGATTGGCCTGGATCCGGCCGACGTCAAACGCATGCTGCGCGTGATCGTGCGCATGCAGAAATATTCCAGCGCGGTAACCGCCAACCTGCGCCTCATCAAGAACGTGAACAGCGTGCGGCGCGACAACGTCGATCCGCAACACCCGCTGGTCGAACGCCGCTGCTTCGAGCAAGGCAAGCCGACCGGCGACGTGACGCTGCGCGTGCGCAGCGAAACCGTTCCGGCCAACTGGTTCGTCACGCCGGCGGACTACGCACGCATGGACATGGGAGTGCGCGGGCACTGAGCGCGCGCCAGCCGCCTCGACAATGTCGCGCCCCAAACCGCTTGCGCTTCCTGTTACTAGCCAAACCTTGGACATAACCCACCCACTCCAATTAGTGGGTGAGTGACACTCATGAATAATGTAAAGACATGGTCCACCACGGCTGATGCATGTGGCGCCATTCGGCTTCAGGACCTGACGTAACCAGTTGAACGACGCACAGGTCGGCGAGGTCTTACATCCTTTCGACGTCTTCGATCGCCTGCACAAACGCTTGCGGCGCTTCCTGCGGCAAGTTGTGTCCGATGCCGCCTTCGATCGTGCGATGCGCGTATGGACCCGTGAATTTCGGCGCGTAGGATGCGGGTTCCGGATGCGGTGCGCCGTTCGCGTCACCTTCGAGCGTAATCGCAGGCACATTGATGCTCGGACCGGCAGCGAGCCGCCTTTCCAGTTCATCGTACTTGGCCTCGCCATCGGCGAGCCCAAGCCGCCAGCGATAGTTGTGAATCACGATGCCGACGTGATCCGGGTTGTCGAACGCGGTAGCGCTGCGATCGAACGTGGCGTCGTCGAAATGCCACTGCGGCGAGGCGAGCTGCCAGATGAGCTTGGAAAAGTCGTGGCGATACTTCTCGTAGCCTTTGACGCCTCGGTCAGTCGCGAAGTAGTACTGGTACCACCATTGCAGTTCCGCGTTCGGTGGCAGCGGCGTCTTGCCGGATTCCTGGCCACCGATCAGGTAGCCGCTCACTGAGACAATCCCCTTGACGCGATCAGGCCAAAGCGCCGCGACGATGTCCGCGCTCCGTGCGCCCCAGTCGAAACCAGCAATGGTCGCCTTGTGGATTTTCAGTGCATCCATCAGGTCAATCACATCGTGCGCAACGGCCGACGGTTGCCCGTTGCGCATCGTGCTGCTGGAAAGGAAGCGCGTGCTGCCGTAGCCGCGCAGATACGGAACGATGACGTGATAGCCCTCGGCCGCCAGCATGGGGGTGACTTCGGCAAAACTATGGACGTCGTACGGCCAGCCGTGCAGCAGCACGACGGCGGGACCGCTGGGTGGGCCTGCTTCAACGTAGCCAACGTTCAACACGCCGGCGTCGATTTGCTTGAGCGTCCCGAATGATGGATCGATACTGAGTCTTACTGCTGCGGGACTTGGTGCCGGAGCCGCATGGACTGTCGCCGGAAGACTGCTCGATAGCGTTGTGACAAGTGCGGCGAATGCCATTCCAGCAAGGCGGCCGCGATAGGTTTTGATTTGCATGTTTGTGCCTTTAAGAGAATTTGACTGTTAGGTTGCGACGACTTGACTCGCGCGCCGCCTTCTCGACAAGCGCGGAAATTCCTGGGGTGCGGAGAACACGGCAAGACGCTGCTGCCTAGCGCACCCATCCCTCGGTTTTCATGATCGCTGCTCCGCGGTCGCTCGTCAGGAACTCGAGGAACTGCTTTGCAGCAGGATCGGCGTCTGGCGCGAGGACTACGTTGACGTCACGCCAGATCGTTCTTGACTCGGCCAGTTCCACGATCTCTGCCTTTTCCGAATGGGTGATCGGCCAGTCCGGCCAAGTGATCCAGGCGTCCGCATCCTTTTCGACGAACATCTGATAGCTTGGACCACTTCCCTTGCCGAAGCCGACGATGTTCTTGCGAAAGCGTCTGACGTCGTCGAGCTTTCCGAGTCGACCCGCAACGTCCTCCCAGGTGCCCGTGCCCGAGGTGTTCGCTACGCCCGCGCCTTCGGTCACGACAATGCGCATCCCGTCCTTCAAGAGATCCTCGAACGCGCGGATGTGCTTGGGATTGCCTTTCTTGACGGCGATGATTGCTGGACGGATGTAGATAGGCGTCACGTCGTTCCATGAGAACGTCGTGTAAGTCTCGAGCAGCGCGGTGATGTCCTCTTCCGCCGTTCCCCACAGGATGTCTGCATTGGCCTGAGCCTGCTTGGACCACGTCGGCTCCGGACCTCCCGTGACCACGACCTCGACTCCGGTCTCCCTCGAGAAGACCGCGGCGACTTTTTTGAACGCCGTATCAGGTCCGCCGGCACCATAGAGCCGAACCACACCATCGCGGGCGTTGTGGGTAATGGATGGATCCGGAATCTCGTGCGCGGCAAGCGATCCTGCCGCTGCGACCAGCATGAGCCCGGAAAGAATCTTTCTGACCGATCGTGTATTCATGGCGTTTCCTCCGAATTGCAAAAATAAGAAACTAGTTGCCGAGTGGAACGAAGTGATTGACCAGGGCACCGCCGACAACCAGCCAAACGAGCAGCAGAGCCGCCAGAATCAATGGGCGGGCTCCCGCATTGCGGATTGCCGAGAAGTGCGTCGTTAGGCCGAGGGCACTCATCGCCATCGCCAGGAGAAATGTGTCCAGGCTTATCGCCGCATCGACCACGTTCTGCGGCAGGATCGAAAGAGTGTTGAAGATCACCACGCCGACGAAGCCCAGTGCGAACAAAGGCAAGACGAGTTTGCGCGTACCCTGTTCCGTCGCCTGGCCGTGGCGCCGGTTGAGCCAGAGTGAAAGTCCAATTAGGAGCGGCGCCAGCATCATGACGCGTACCATCTTGGCGATCACGGCGGCATTTGCGGCATCCGGTCCGATGGAACGCGCGGCGGCAACGACCTGGGCCACTTCGTGGATCGTAGAGCCGGCGTAGATTCCAAATGCCCACTGCCCGGCGGGGACAATCCCAAGCTGCTGGTTCCAGCCGTAAAGGATCGGATACAAAAACGTTGCTACCGTGCCAAACACCACCACCGTGGCCACGGCGACTGTCACACGCTCGGCCTTGGCCTTCAGCACTGGCTCGACGGCCATCACCGCGGCAGCGCCGCAGACAGCGCTGCCGGCACCAATGAGCACCGAGGTGTCGCGGTCGAGACGAAACAGCCGCGTGCCCAGGATTATCGCAAGCGCGAAGGTCGAGCTGAGCATTACCGCATCGACGGCGATACCGGCGAACCCGACTTTGCTCACGTCACCCAGCGTCAGTCGCAAGCCATACAGAACGACGCCGGCGCGAAGCAGGCTCTGCTTCGAGAATGCCACTCCGTGTCCAGCGTGCCACGCGATGCGCGGATAGAACGAATTGCCGATTAGCGTTCCAAGAACAATGGCGACAGTCATCCCACTCAATCCATGCGTGGCAAACCAAGGGATCCCACCGAGTTGCAGTGCCGAGGCAGCCAAAGCAGCACAGATCAGGACCCCCGGCATCAACCTGGTTACGGTTCCCGTCGGTATCTGTTGTGCGACCAAAGCTTGTACAGTCACTTGCGTGCCCTCCGTAGTTCGGGGGCACTGTAGGCTGTGTCAGTAAAGCAATCCAACGGATTGTTTATGTATAATCAACCTACGGAATAGGTTATCGAGACTCGCCATGGACTCGTTCCATCTCACGCTGCGACAGCTGCAGATCTTCTGTTCCGTCGCTGAGCACGGCAGCACGACTGCGGCGGCGGCGGCTGTAGCGCTTTCGCAGTCGGCGACCAGCGCGGCGATCAACGAACTTGAACGGATGCTCGGTCTGGAATTGTTCGATCGCTTCGGCAAGCGCTTGTTGCTCAATGACAACGGCCGCAGTCTGTTGCCTCAAGCGCGCGTGGTGCTCGACGGCGCTTCCGCAATCCAACGCTGGGCTCGTGAGGGTGAGACGCAGCTCGGGGCCATGCGGATCGGCGCCAGTACGACCATCGGAAACTATCTGCTGCCCGAGATCCTGGCTGGCTTCGAGCGCAGCCATGCGCATTCCGCGCGAGGGACGTGGCAGGTCCAGGTGGAGATTGCAAACGTCGCAAGGATCGTCGACGGTGTCGCCGCATTCGAATTGGATTTCGGCCTGATCGAGGGGCCGTGTCATCACTCCGAACTGGACGTCCTTCCATGGTTCGAGGATGAGTTGATGGTCGTCGCAGGCGCAGGCGATCCGATCATTCGCCGACGTGGCCGCGTTCCGATCCAAGTCTTGCGCGAGGCGACTTGGTTATTGCGTGAACCCGGTTCCGGAACGCGCGAGATCGTCAATGCACTGCTGATACCACATCTGCATCACCTCAAATCCGGCATCGAGTTTGGGAATTCGGAAGCGATCAAGCGTGCCACCGCCAACCGTCTCGGCATTACCTGTTTGTCTCGAGCGGTGGTCCAGGACTTCCTGCGGAGCGGTGCGTTGGTCGCGCTACGCACCGAGCTGCCACCATTGACGAGACGTCTGCTGATGGTGATCCATCGGCGCAAGCTGCGAACACACGGGTTGACGAAGCTGCTTGGCTATCTCGACAAATGCGCAAGGCGGATTTAAGCCTCCTTGCAATGCACCATCCAGCCGCGGAGGGTAGTTGAGTGATGGGTACCTGTCCGACGAATGTCTGCTTCTGGCTGCGGTTTCGACCGGCGGATGCAACACACCAACTGCTCGAGCAGGAGGAGTGTTGCTGATGAAGCACAGTTCCGCCTCAGTGAACGGACATTCGTGAACAGGCTGCAGCCGTCGGTTGGTGGCCGGTAGCCGCCCGGCAACCTCAACCCGCCCGCCTGCGCAAGAAGACGTGCATCGCCCTTTCCCCCTCGACATGCTTCGCGCACTCATAGCCCAGTGCGCGCATGTCCAGATCGCGCCACAGGTGCTCGCCGGCGCCAAGCAGCACCGGCCGCACGGGCAGGTGGAGTTCGTCGATCAACCCGGCGCGCAGATATTCGCGAACCGTGGCTACGCCGCCACCGAGGCGGACGTCGCGGCCGTTCGCGGCCGCTTTGGCCCGCTCGAGCGCGGCGTGGATGCCGTCGGTGACAAAGTGGAACGTTGTACCGCCCTTCATTTCCAGCGGCGCGCGGGCGTGGTGCGTCAGCACGAACACCGGCACGTGATACGGCGGCTCTTCGCCCCACCAGCCCTTCCAGCTTTCGTCCGGCCACGGCCCGCGCACGGGGCCGAACATGTTGCGGCCGAGGATCCACGCGCCGATGTTGGCGAAACCCTGCTCGGCGAACTTGTTGTCGACGCCGGTCTCGCCATCACCGTTACCGTGCATCTTGCGCCACAGGCGTGTATTGAAAAACCACTCCATCAACTCGGGGCCGGTCGTGCCGAGCGGATGTTCCAGGCTCTGGTTCGGGCCTGCGCCGTAACCGTCGATGGAAACGGCAAAGCTTTGCACACGCAGTTTCGACATGTGGTGTTCCTCCAGTTGTTCATTGCAAACGAGTGCCAGTCGTGGCTGCGTACTCGATCATCTCGAGCGACCGTTGCGACTCGCGCAACATTCCAGCCACCAAGCAAGCGTTGCGCCATCTTCGTCGGAACGCCAGAAAGAGAACAAGCTCTGGCTGCGCCGCCGTGATACCGCGAGCGTAGGCCACAAGTCATGCTTTGTATACCTTTTCATATGCCGGAAGTAACACGCTGTTGACGCATCGCTGCAACTCGGCGCGCCCGATACACCGTTCGGCGAACTCGACGTAACTATCCGGCGCCAATCCGCATCTGGATTAAGTGAAGACGGCCGTCTTCAGTGTCGTATGGATGGCGACGCCACGAGTGCCATGCCAGCCCGTCAGTGGATGACCTGCGGCAGGTTATGTGAGGGTTTCATCATGAAACGTTTTACGTCCATCGTCATCGGCGCCGGCCTGCTGGTCGCGGCCAGTCTCGCCAGTGCCAACACCAACGGCCAGCTTGCGGCAGTCACCGTGCATCAGGACCGGTTCGCCGCAGCAGATTGCACGCCGCCGAACGATTCGAAGGAATGCGCCGATTTCCATGCGGCAATCCGCAGGAATTTCTCGACGCGCGAAATCGGCATGCTGTTCGGCGCAGCGACCGCGTACCAGGAATATCCGACGTCGTACGAGCGCACGCGCGCGAGGTACGCTGCATTCTTGCGCAATGTCGAGGAAAGCGGACTGGCGGTCGCCGTCGCCGCGAAGTAACACAGCAAGAGGGCTTCGTGCAAAGCGGCCCCTCACCCCTGCCCTCTCCCCATCGATGGAGCCGATGGGGAGAGCGGGCAAGAAGTCGGCTGGCGGGGCATTTCATTGGCTGCGTTTGACCCGGCGGGCGGGACGGCGAGATGATGC
>DASSGP010000158.1:0-4018 GCA_035693405.1 Rudaea sp.
GGCGAGAGCCACGGGCCGGCGATCGGCTGCGTGATCGACGGCTGTCCGCCGGGGTTGACGCTGGCGGCGGGTGATTTCCGCCGGGATCTCGAGCGGCGCGCAACCGGGCGCTCGCGCTACACGTCGCAGCGGCACGAGGACGACGAGGTCGAAATCCTGTCCGGCATGTACGAGGGACGCACGACCGGAACGCCGATAGCGCTGCTGATCCGCAATGTCGACGCGAAGTCCAAGGACTACGCCGAAATCGCCAATACATTCCGGCCCGGTCACGCCGACTACACCTATTGGCAGAAGTATGGCATCCGCGATCCGCGCGGCGGCGGGCGATCGTCCGCGCGCGAGACGACGATGCGCGTCGCCGCCGGGGTCGTCGCCAAGAAGTATCTTCAGGAAAAATTCCACATTGTCGTGCGCGGCTGGCTGGCCCAGCTCGGGTCGCTGAGTCCGCGCGCGTTCGACTGGGATGCAGTCGAGGACAACCCGTTCTTCTGGCCGGATGCGGCGATGGTTCCGGAGCTCGAGAGTTACTTCATGGCGCTGCGCAAATCCGGCGATTCGGTCGGCGCGCGCGTCAACGTCGTGGCCGAAAACGTTCCACCGGGCTGGGGCGAGCCGATCTACGGCAAACTCGACGGCGAACTGGCCGCCGCGCTGATGTCGATCAACGCAGTCAAGGGCGTCGAAATCGGCGACGGCTTCGCCGCCGTCGCCCAGCGCGGCACCGAGCACCGCGACGAGATCACGCCGCAGGGTTTCCTGTCGAACCACGCCGGCGGGATTCTCGGCGGCATCTCGACCGGCCAGGCGATCGTCGCCTCGATGGCGCTGAAGCCGACGTCGAGCATCCTGATCCCCGGACGCAGCGTGAACCTGGCCGGCGAACCGGTCGAGGTCGTGACCAAGGGCCGCCACGATCCGTGCGTCGGCATTCGCGCGACGCCGATCGCCGAGGCGATGATGGCGCTCGTGCTGGTCGATCAGGCGCTTCGGCACCGCGCGCAATGCGGCGACGTCGGCGAGATCGCGCCGCGCATACCCGGCAGCACCACCGACAAAGCATGAGCCGGTCGTGAGCGAAAACATTTTTCATCCGCGTGTCTGGGTCTCGCGCCCGCTGTTCAGCGACATAATCGATCGGCTGCGCGCATTCTTCGATGTCGAAGTCGAAGCCGAGGACCGGTCATGGACGCCTGGCGAAGTCGCGTTCAAGCTGCATGACAAGCAAGGCGCCATGCTGGGCGTCGCCGATCCGATCGATGCGGCGGTAGTCGGGCAGTCGGTGCAGCTGCGCGCCGTCGCCAACGTCGCAGTCGGCTACGACAATCTCGATCTCGCCGCACTGACTGCCGCGGGCATCGTCGCGACCAACACGCCCGACGTGTTGAACGAAGCGGTCGCCGATTTCGCCTGGGCGCTGTTGCTCGCAACTGCGCGCCGCGTCGGCGAGGGCGAGCGCTACGTGCGCGCGGATCTTTGGCGCAGTCCCTCGTACAACCTGTTGCTCGGCGCCGAGGTGCACGGCCGCACGCTCGGCATTCTCGGCATGGGTCGAATCGGCCAGGCCATCGCGCGGCGCGGCGCCGGATTCCGTATGCCGGTCATCTATCACAACCGTTCGCGGCTCGATGACTCGATCGAGCGCGAGTGCAATGCCGAATTCGTCGGCCGCGACGACCTGCTGCGTGCAGCGGACTTCCTCGTGCTCGTGCTGCCGCTCACCGCGCAGAACCGGCATGCGATCGGCGCGCCCGAGCTGGCCCTGATGAAACCCTCGGCGATACTCGTGAATGTCGCGCGCGGCGGCATCGTCGACGACGCAGCGCTGGTCGAGGCCCTGTCTGGCGGCCGCCTCGCCGGTGCGGGTCTGGACGTGTTCGAGAACGAACCGGCCCTGCATCCGCTGTTGCCGACGCTCGACAACGCCGTGCTGACACCGCATATTGCGAGCGCGAGCGTCGACACGCGGCGGGCGATGACCAGCCTTGCCGTCGACAATCTCATCGCGGCACTGGGCTTCGGTCCGAACGCGGGCCGCCCGCCAAACGTCCTCAATCCCGAAACCTTGCACGGGAGTTTTCAACGCGGATGAAATGCGGATCAAACGCGGATAGGCGCGGATAAAAAGCGGATAAACGCGGATCAAGATATGCAACGTCATTTGCTTTATCCGCGAAACTCCGCGTTGATCCGCGATGATCAGCGTTAAGATTTTTTCAGAATGAACTACGAAAATAGATGAGCAAGCAGAGCAGATGAGCAAGAAGGACAGTTACAAAGTTGCGATGGTCGGCGCCACCGGCGCCGTTGGCGAAGCGGTTCTGGCGATTCTCGACGAGCGAAAATTTCCGGTCGGCGAACTCGTGGCGCTGGCGAGCGAACGTTCGGCCGGCGGCTTCGTCGAGTTCGGGCGCAAATCGCTGACCGTGCGAAATCTCGCCGATTACGATTTCGCCGGTGTCGACATCGCATTCTTTTCGGCCGGCGCATCGGTGTCACGCATGCACGCGCCGCGCGCCGCTGCCGCCGGCGCGGCCGTGATCGACAACACCTCGGAGTTCCGCTATCAGGACGATATCCCGCTCGTCGTCAGCGAAGTCAATCCGCACGCGATCGCACGCTACAAGCCGCGCGGCATCATCGCCAACCCGAACTGCTCGACGATGCAGATGCTGGTGGCGCTGGCGCCGATCCATCGTGCGGTCGGCATCACGCGCATCAACGTCGCAACCTACCAGTCGGTTTCCGGCGCCGGCCGGTCCGGCATGGAAGAACTTGCCAAGCAGACCGCAGCGCTGCTGAATTTCCAGGAACATGCGCCGGCAAAGTTCAGCAAGCAGATTGCCTTCAACGTGATACCGCATATCGACGAGTTCCAGTCGAACGGTTACACGAAGGAGGAAATGAAGATGGTCTGGGAGACGCGCAAGATCCTCGAGGACGATTCGATCCAGGTCAACCCGACAGCGGTGCGCGTTCCGGTGTTTTACGGCCACTCCGAGGCGGTACATGTCGAAACCCGCGACCCGATCACGGCAGAGCAGGCTCGCGCCCTGTTAGAAAAGGCGCCCGGCGTGGAAGTGATCGACGAACGCAAGGCCGGCGGATATCCCACGCCGGTCAGCGACGCGGCGGGTCACGACCCGGTTTATGTCGGACGCATTCGTCAGGATATTTCGCACCCGCGCGGTCTGAACCTGTGGATCGTTTCGGACAATATTCGCAAGGGCGCCGCGCTGAATGCAGTACAGATTGCCGAGATATTGGCAAAAACTTACTTGTGACCTATAGTTACGATTGTGTTATAAGGCGTTTTCGAGCTTAGGGAATCAGGCGGAAGCTCGTCCAGTGGTTAAATGAAAGACATAGTTGGGGGGCTAACCTCATGAAAGGACCGGTGAAATTATCACTTGCCGTTGCGCTCGCTTTGGCGGGCAGCAATGCATTCGCGTTAGGGCTGGGTGCTATCCAGGTCAAATCCGGATTGAATCAGCCGCTCGATGCGGAAATTCCGGTCTTGACCGAGTCGGCTACGGAAGCGACCGAGTTGACCGTCGATCTGGCATCAGCCGCGGATTTCGAGCGCGTCGGTTTGAACCGTGCGCGGCTGACGGTCCCGCTCGAGATGGTGGTGACGACAAACGCGCGCGGGCAGACCGTCATCAAGGTGACGACGAAAGAGGCAGTGCGCGAGCCGCTGATCGATTTCCTGATCGTGGCGAACTGGACGAAGGGCAAGGTGCTGCGCGAGTACACCGTGCTGCTCGATCCGCCGATTACGGCGCCGCCGGCGCGCGGCGCAACTGCCACGGTCGCACCGGTCGCCGAGAAACCGGCCGCCGCGCCGAAGCCGTTGGCCGAACCGAAGCCGGCACCACCGCCAAAGGCGGCGCGTCCCGAAGCAAAGCCACCCGTTGCTGCCGCTGCGCAGAAGCCGCCGAAGAAGGCCGCTCCACCGCCGCCTCCGCCCGCGCCTGCACCGCCGCCCAAACCGGCAGCGCAATCAACGGCCGGGAAT
>DASSGP010000159.1:0-4908 GCA_035693405.1 Rudaea sp.
GTAGGCCTGCGTTTCCAGCCGGCCACCGGAGCGGCGCACGAAGGCCGGATCCAGCCCGGACAATTCGGTGACGCGCTTGACAATGCGCTCGAGCGCCTGCGGATCGGAGCGACCCTTGAGCAGGTCGGTGACGTAGTCGCCGCGCGTGTAGGCGATGATTTCGCCCATAGTTGCGTCGCTGAGCTTGCCCTTGCGTTCGAGATTTGCCGCCGAGATGCTCGGCAACGTCATCATCCACGGCAGTGGCGACAAGTCACCGCCGTTGCTCGCGGACGGTTCGAGGTACGGCGACACGAGCACCATGCCGTTCATCGCGACACCGAGACGCGTCTGCAGGTAATGCGTGATGCGCGGACCGCGGAAGCCGCCATAGCTTTCGCCGACCAGATACTTGCGCGACATCAGCCGGTTGTTCTTGACCAGCCAGTCATAAATGATCCGCGACAGGTACTCGATGTCCGGACCGGTCGCATAGAACTTCTTCTTCGCTTCGTCCTCGCCGACGCGCGCGCGGGAAAATCCGGTGCCGACCGGATCGATGAAGACGAGGTCGGTGAAGTCGAGCCATGATCCGGCGTTGTCGATCGGCGTCGCCGGATCCGACGGGCTGTTGCCCTCGGCGCCGAACTGCACGCGCTTGGGTCCGATCGCACCGAGGTTCAGATAGACCGACGAGGCGCCTGGCCCGCCGTTCAGGGCGAATGTGACCGGGCGATTCGCGCCCGGCATCGTGTAGGCGACGAACATCACGTCGGCGATCGTCTTGCCTTTCTCGTCGAGCACCGGCAGCGAGCCGACGGTCGCCTCGTAACTCACCGGTTTGCCGTCGATCTGCGCAGTCTGGTGGGCCGATTTGTCGGCCGGAAACGGCGGCAGCTTGAGTTCGTCGCCGCCCTTGCCTTCGGCGCCGTCCTTCGCGGATGGTTTGGCGCCTTCTTCGGCGCCGAACAGCGCGACCGGGGCGCCGGACAACACGACGGCGGCGAATACCGTCGACAGGATGCGGTTGAACATGAGGTTCTCGCTTGCGTGGGTCAGGTAAGGGAATCGCCGAGCATAGCCGTTCGAACGACCGGCGCTATGTGCCAGAAGATGGACGCGGGCAGCCCGGGCGCCGGCGCCGAACCGGGAACTGTGCGCTCGCGCGCGACGCCGGCCTGTGGCAGCATTTAGCTACTGGCCGGAGGGTTTGGGGATGCACTGGATTCTGTTGCTGATTTCCTTGCTCGGCTTTGCCGGTGCGGTCTTCGCGCCGACGAAGGGACTCATCGGGGTCGGCCTGCTGGTGGGTTTCGTCACCTTGTTCGCCGGGTTTTTCGCGATGATCTCGGCGCGCATCGCCGAACGCGCGCGGCCCGACGCGACGCTGCTCGGCGACGCCGAGATCAACGCGCTGCGCAAGAGCGTGCGCGAAGCGCGCGAGAAACGGGCCGCCGAGAACGCAGCAAGACTGAACGGGTAAGTATCTGGGCGCAGACAGGGGCTTGCCTGGTCAGTCCGCGCTCCAATCACTGCGCTGCCTGACGCTGCCACGCCAATCGGGTTGAGCTGGCGTCGCGGTGCCAAGCGCAAAAGAGAGGGCCGGCGACTCGCGTTGCCGGCCCTCTTCGCAGGTGCCTATCCAGCAATCAGGACTATTTGGAAATATCCACGTCCTTGGTTTCGCGCAGGAACAACGTGCCGACGACCAGCGTCATCACCGACACGATCACGGTGTACCACAGGCCGTAGTAGATATCGCCCTTCCAGGCGACCAAAGCGAACGACACGGTCGGAAGGAATCCGCCGAACCAGCCATTGCCGATGTGATACGGCAGACTCAACGACGTGTAACGGATCCGCGTCGGGAACAACTCGACGAGCCAGGCCGCGATTGGTCCGTACACCATCGTCACATACAGTACGAGGATCGTCAGCAGCACCAGCAGCATCGGCCAGTTCACCGCGGCCGGATCGGCCTTCGGTGGGTAGCCCGCCGCTTTCAAGGCCTCGCCCAACTGCTTGCCGAACGCATCGGACTGGGTCTTGAACTCGGCAGCGTCCAGGGGGCCGCCCTCGAACGACGCGATGCTCGTGCCGCCGACCTTGACCGATGCCACGGTTCCGGCAGGTGCCGTTTCGTTCGCATAGGGGATGCCGCCCTTGGCCAGCACACTCTTGATGATATCGCAGGAGTTCTTGAACACTTTCTTGCCGACCGGATCGAACTGGAAGCTGCAGGTGGCAGGATCGGCGGCGACGACGACCGGATTCGTCGCGCTCGCCGACTCGATCGCCGGATTCGCGTAGTGCGTCAGTCCCTGGAAGATCGGGAAATACGTCAGCGCGGCGAGCAGGCAGCCGGCCATGATGATCGGCTTGCGGCCAATGCGATCGGACAACCATCCGAAGAACACGAAGAACGGCGTGCCGATGAGCAACGCGCCGGCGATCAGCAGATTCGCGGTGACCGGATCGACCTTCAGCGTCTGGCCGAGGAAGAACAGCGCATAGAACTGCCCGCCGTACCACACGACCGCTTCGCCGGCGGTCGCGCCGAACAAAGCGAGCAGCACGATCTTGAGGTTGTCCCAGCGCACGAACGATTCGGTCAGCGGCGCCTTCGAGCCTTTGCCCTCCGCCTTCATCTGCTGGAACATCGGCGACTCCTGCAACTGCAGGCGGATGTACACCGAGATCAGCAGCAGGAAGAACGACAGCCAGAATGGAATGCGCCAGCCCCAGGTCTCGAAGTCCGCGCCGAGCGTGGTGCGGCAGATCAGGATCACGATCAGCGACAGGAACAGACCGAACGTCGCCGTGATCTGGATGAAGCTGGTGTAGAACCCGCGCTTGCCCGGCGGTGCATGTTCGGCGACGTAGGTCGCGGCGCCGCCGTACTCGCCGCCGAGCGCCAGGCCCTGCAACAGGCGCAGCGCGATCAGGATGATCGGCGCGGCCGCGCCGATCGAGGCGTAACTCGGAATCAGGCCGACGAGGAATGTCGACGAGCCCATGATGATGATCGTGATCAGGAACGTGTACTTGCGCCCGATCAGGTCGCCGAGGCGTCCGAACAGCAGCGCGCCGAATGGCCGCACGAAGAAGCCGGCTGCAAATGCCATCAGGGCGACGATGTAGCCGCTGGTCGGATTGAGGGCCGAGAAGAACTGCTTGGCGATGATCGCCGCGAGCGAGCCGTACAGATAGAAGTCGTACCACTCGAACATCGTGCCGATGCTCGATGCCGCGATAACTCGCACGTGCCCCTTGGTCAGCGAGGCACCTGGATCGTGCAGAGTTTGGGTTGCTGTTGCCATGATGGTCCCCTCAGAGTGAGTGCTTGCCGCGAAACACCGAGTGCTCCCGCGTGACGAGTTCGCGTCCCCAACGCCAACGTCCGGCTGGCCTGCGCACCAACCATTTACGCGCGCGTACAAGACGCCGGCATGACAGACTGCCCCGTGCCCGCCGCCATAGCCATTCGCCTTTGGTCGAAGGCTTGCAAAACGTCGACTAAGGTCGTATTGGTCCTTGGTTGCCAGCCGCTACTGTGGCCATAGCGGTCCTGGGGGTCGTGTTCGAGGAGAGTTCCATGTCCAAGCTGCATCCGGTCGCGGCCGAGTTCGCCGCCAAAGCCCGCATCCGCGCTGACGATTACGCGAAGATGTACGCTGAATCCGTGCGTGATCCGGAAGGTTTCTGGCGGCGTGTCGGCGGGCGCCTGGACTGGATGCAGCCGTTCAGCAAGGTCAAGGATGTCTCGTTCGCAGCGGATGACCTGCACATCCGCTGGTTTTACGACGGCCAGTTGAACCTGTCGGCCAACTGCCTCGACCGCCATCTGAAGACGCGCGGCGACAAGACGGCGATCCTCTGGGAGGGCGACGACCCGAACGAATCGCGAGCGATCAGCTATCGCGAACTGCACGCGCAGGTCTGCCGCGCGGCGAACCTGTTGAAGAACCTCGGCGTGCAGAAGGGCGACCGGGTCACGATCTACCTGCCGATGATTCCGGAGGCGGCGATTGCGATGCTTGCCTGCGCGCGCATCGGTGCGATTCATTCGGTCGTGTTCGGCGGCTTCTCGCCGGACTCGCTCGCCGGGCGCATCGCCGACTGCGCGTCGAAGCTGATCATCACCGCCGACGAAGGCCTGCGCGGCGGCAAGAAAGTCGCGCTCAAGGTCAACGTCGACGAGGCGCTGACGCGTCCCGGCACGACCAGCGTCGAGACCGTGCTCGTGGTCAAGCGCACTGGTTCGCCGGTGCACATGCAGGCGCCGCGCGACCGCTGGTGGGAAGCGCTGATGAAGGCGCAGAGCGCCGAATGCGAGCCCGAGCCGATCGACGCCGAGGATCCACTTTTCATTTTGTATACTTCTGGCTCGACCGGCAAGCCCAAGGGCGTGCTGCACACAACCGGCGGCTACGGCGTGTTCGCCAGCTTCACCCACGAATGCGTGTTCGATCTGCGCGAAGACGACATCTACTGGTGCACCGCCGACGTCGGCTGGGTCACCGGGCACAGCTACATCGTCTATGGCCCGCTCGCCAACGGCGCGACCTCGCTGATGTTCGAGGGTGTGCCGAACTATCCGGACTCCGGGCGCTTCTGGCAGGTCATCGACAAGCACCAGGTGACGCTGTTCTACACCGCTCCGACAGCGATCCGCGCGCTGATGCGCGAAGGCGAGGCGCCGGTCAAGAAGTCGAAGCGCACGAGCCTGCGCCTGCTCGGCACGGTCGGCGAACCGATCAATCCGGAAGCCTGGGAGTGGTACTGGCGCGTGGTCGGCGATGGGCGCTGCCCGATCGTCGACACCTGGTGGCAGACCGAAACCGGCGGAATCCTGATCACGCCGCTGCCCGGTGCGATCGACCAGAAGCCGGGTTCGGCGACGAAGCCGTTCTTCGGCGTGCAGCCGGC
>DASSGP010000160.1:0-7707 GCA_035693405.1 Rudaea sp.
TGCTGGCGTCGGTGATCTGCGATGTCGCCGGACAGATCTGCTTCAAGCTCGGCGTCGGCCACCACGACGACGATTCGGCGCATGGCTTCATCGGCGGCGCGATGCGCACGCTGCGCTCGCCGTGGATCGTCGCGGGCCTGCTGATCTACGTGCTCGAGTTCGTCGTCTGGTTCGCCGCATTGAGCCTGGCACCGCTGAGCCTTGCCTTCCCGTTCGCCGCGCTTTCCTATTGCGGCGTCGTGATCGCCAGCCGCTATATCCTGCATGAACGCGTATCCGCGCGGCGCTGGTTCGGCACGGTCGCCATTGCCGCCGGGGTCGCCTTGATCTGCTGGCCTTGAAGACCAAGATGGGTTGAAATGGGCGGCGCCGGGAGACACTTCAGCAACACGTAACATGCCCCGGGAATAATGCGCACCCTGCGCTGGAGAACAGTCCCCGATGATCAAGTCTGCTGATTTTCGCCTGCCCGGCGGGCGTTCCGGAGTGCTCCTGATCCACGGCCTTACCGGTACGCCGACCGAGATGCGCTTCGTTGCCAAAGGGCTGAACCGTAACGGCTTCACCGTGCACGGGATGCAGCTGGCAGGGCACTGCGGCGACGAAGAGGATCTGTTGAAAACCGGCTGGCGCGACTGGTACCAGAGCGTGTGCGACGCCGCCGACCGCCTGCGCTGCGAAGTGGATCACATGTTCGTTGCCGGTCTGTCGATGGGCGCACTGCTGGCGCTCAAACTGGCCGCCGATCGCCCGGACCAGGTCGATGGACTCGGCCTGTATGGCACGTCGTTCGTCTACGACGGCTGGACGATCCCATTGATCGGCCGGTTGTCGTTCATGTTGCCGCTGGTTTGCGGACTCGGTTTCGGCTGGAAGCAGCGCTTCCATGAATGTTTTCCGTACGGCATCAAGGATGAGCGCATCCGCCAGCGCATCGCCAGCAGCATGCTCAGCGGCGACAGCGCAGCGGCCGGCCTGCCCGGCAACCCGTGGCCCTCGCTGGCTGAGTTCTACCGCTTGTCGTTCCTCGTGCGCCGTCAGCTAGGCCGCATCCACACGCCGTGTCTGGTCGTGCACGCCGTCGACGACGACGTTGCCAGCCTGAAGAACGTGCGCATGATTGTGCGCGGCGTGCGCGGTCCGGTCGAAACAGTCCTGCTCGAAAACAGCTACCACATGGTTACCGTCGATCAGGAACGCAACACCGTGATCGAGCGCTCGACGCGTTTCTTCAACCATGTCGCCAGCACGCAGTTCGTGCGCATGCCCGAACCTGCGCAGGTCGCCGTCACCGAATAATGCGGGCGATCGTCGCGCACTCGATCGGGGATTTTGCCCGCGATGAATGGAACCGGCTGTTTCCCGGCGAGCTCGAGGACTGGTCGTATTACCGCACGATCGAACACTCGCGCCTGGCCGGGTTCGAATGGCTGTACTTTGGCGTGCGCGGCAACGGCAAACTGCTTGCGGCCGTGCCGGCCTTCGTGACCGACTATCGCCTCGACACGACCCTGACCGGACCATTGCGCCGCGTGACCGGCGCGATCGCGCGCATCTTCCCGAGGCTGCTGCGCCAGCGCCTGCTGTCGCTCGGCTCGCCGGTCGGCGAGGTCTGCCACCTGGGTTTCGCCGCCGGTGTCGATCGCGCCGGGCAGGTGCGCCTGCTGGATATACTTTTTGCAAAAGTGGAGACGTACGCCCGGCGCAGCGGCATCTCGATGCTCGCGGCGAAGGACGCCGCGATGGCGCAGGACGATCTGTGGGCCGCCGCGGCAGCGGCGCACGGCCTGCGCCGCCAGCCCAGCCTGCCGACGGCGTTGCTCGATATCCGCTTCGACTCGCTCGAAGGCTACCTCGCAACGCTGAGCCACGCCACGCGCAAGGACCTGCGGCGCAAGCTCAAGGCGTCGGCCGCGATACGCGTGGAGTGGCGCCAGAACATCGACGACATCATCGACGAGGTGATGCGCCTGTATCGGGCGACGCTGGCGCACGCCGCGCTGACATTCGAGGAACTGACGCCCGAATTCTTTACCGGCGTGCTGCGCGAACTGGCTCCGCGCAGCACATGCGCGACCTACTGGCTCGGCGAGCGGCTGGTCGCGTTCAACCTGGTGTTGCACGACGGCGAGGTCCTGCTCGACAAGTTTCTCGGCATGGACTATGCGTTTGCCCGCCGCTACAACCTGTACTACCTGACCTGGCTCAGCAATGTCGCCTACTGCATCGAGCACGGACTCAAGCGCTACCAGAGCGGCCAGGGCCTGCACCGCGAAAAGCTGCGCCTCGGCAGCCGCCTGAGCGCGAACTGGCTGTGGTATCGGCATCGCAACCGCGTGTTCGACAAGATTTTCGCCGCATTCGAGCGTCTGTTCCGTCTGGATCGGCACGACCCCGAACTGGCCGCGCTGCTGCCGCAACCGGCGTCGCCGCCTGCACCGCCGGCCCGCGGCGCATCGTGGCTCGCCTGGACCGGCATGATCGGATTTGCCGGCTTGTCGCAGATATCGCTCAAATATGCCGGACTCGACACCGGCGCCTTCGACTTTTCGGCGCATGCATTCGCACTCGCCCTCGGTTCGGCCTGGCTGTGGGTCTCGATTGCCAGCCACATCGGCGAATTCCTCGTCTGGATCGCGATCCTGCGCAAATCGCGGCTGTCGGGCGCGTTCCCGACACTGGCCATCCTGTTTGTCGGCATGATCCTGGCCGGACGCCTGTTGTTCGGCGAGCCGATCGGATGGGTCAAGGCAATCGGCTGCGCGATGATCCTCGCCGGCATTCTGCTGCTGGGTCCGGACGACGAAGCGTCGCCGCCGGAACCGGCGCGCATGCCGTGAGGCATCGCTTCATGTACTTGAAATACAATCCCCCGGCAAGACCTCTATTGGAGACAGGCAAATGAGCAGCGTGCAGGAAACGATCTTCGCCATCATTTCGAAGGAAGCCGGCATCGATCTCGGCAAGATCAGCCTGGACTCGACGCTCAAGGATCTGGAAATCCAGTCGCTCGACGCGGTGCAGATCATTTTCGAGATCGAGGACCACTACAAGGTCACACTGCCTGACCGCGATCCGAACTTCGACACCGAGTCGGTCAAGGGACTCGTCGAGGCGGTCGAAAGACTCGTCGCCGAAAAGCAGAGCGCCGCCGCGGCGCCGTCGGCCTGAGCCCGGCACCGGCTTGCGGACCATGCGGCGCGTAGCCATCACCGGCATGGGCGCAATCTGCGCGCTCGGGCACGACGCGTCGGCGACGTGGACCGCGATGCGCGAAGGCCGTTCCGCGATCGGGCCGATCATGAACATCCCGACCGACTTGCTCAACATCAAGGTCGCCGCGGAAGTGCAAGGCTACGATCCGCTCGCGCATTTCGATTCCAAGCGCCTGGTCCTGCTCGATCGCGTTTCGCAGTTCGCCCTGATCGCGGCGCGCGAGGCCGTCACGCAATCGGGGCTCGACTTTCGCAACGACGCGCGCGGCGAAAGCACCGCGTGCATCATCGGCACCGGAATCGGCGGCGAGAACACCCATGATGAACAGTCCAGGCGTTTCTACGGCGACAAGAATCCGCGCGTGCATCCGTTGACGATCGTGCGCCTGATGGCGAACGCGCCGGCCTGCCAGATCACGATGGAGTACGGGCTGACCGGACCATCATTCGCCGTGGTCAGCGCCTGCGCCTCGGCCAATCACGCCATGGCGCAGGCGTTCGAGATGGTGCGTAGTGGAAAAGTGGATTTTGCCGTCACCGGCGGCACCGAGGCCTGCATCACCGTGCCGACGGTGAAGGCGTGGGAAGCCGTGCGCGTGACCGCGGACGATACCTGCCGCCCGTTCTGCAAGCAGCGCCGCGGCATGGTGCTCGGCGAAGGCGCCGCCGTGTTCGTGCTCGAGGAATACGCGCATGCGCGGGCGCGCGGCGCGACGATTCTCGCCGAATTTGCCGGCGCCGGCATGTCGGCCGACGCCGGCGATATCGTGCTGCCGTCGGAAATCGGCGCGGCCCGGGCGCTGTCCGCCGCTCTGGCCGATGCCGGGCTGAACACGGACGACGTCGACTACATCAACGCGCACGGCACCGGCACACCTGCCAACGATCCGACCGAGTCGAAGGCGATCCGCCGCGTGTTCGGCGCCAACGCCGATGCGCTTTGCGTATCGTCGACCAAGTCGATGCACGGCCATGCGCTCGGCGCTGCCGGCGCGATCGAACTGGTTGCCGCGATCGGCGCGTTGCGCGAGGGAATCATTCCGCCGACGGCGAATTTCATCGATGCCGATCCCGAGTGCGACCTCGATTACGTGCCGAACGTCGCCAGAGAAAAGCCTGTGCGCGCAGTGCTGTCGAACTCGTTCGCGTTCGGCGGCCTCAACGCCGTCGTCGCGATCGCGCGGGCCTGAAACTGCAGGGACAAATTCCTCCGCGCGGCCGGACCGGTTTCCACCGGTTCAGCGACAGCATCTATCATTCGAGCCACTTGCGGCTCCTGACCCTTTCTTCGACGACGGCGCAACTCACTCATGGACTCCACGAACAACTTCAACTCCACGCTGAGCAAGGTGCCAGCCGTCACGCTGGGTTTCTGGATCATCAAGATCGCCGCGACGACGCTCGGTGAAACCGGCGGCGACACGGTGACGATGACGATGGACCTGGGATACCTGGCCGGCACGGCGATCTTTCTGGCCATCCTGATTGCCCTGGTCGGAGTCCAGATTGCGGCGAGGAAATTCCATCCTTTCATCTACTGGGCAACGATCATCGCGTCGACCACGCTCGGTACGACGCTGGCCGACTTCGCCGACCGCTCGCTCGGCATCGGCTATGCCGGTGGCTCGGCCCTGCTGCTCGCTTGTGTGTTCGCGATGCTGGCGATCTGGTACAAGTCCGAAGGAACCGTGTCGGTGGACACCGTCAGTACACCGAAGGTCGAAGCCTTTTACTGGGCAACGATCACGTTCTCGCAGACGCTGGGCACGGCGCTGGGCGACTGGATGGCAGACGATTCGGGACTCGCCTACATCGGCGCCGCGCTGGTTTTTCTTGCCGCGCTGGCGGTTGTCGTCGCGATGTACTACAGGACCAGTATTTCGCGCGTGCTGTTGTTCTGGGCCGCATTCATCCTGACCCGGCCGCTTGGCGCTACCGTCGGAGACTTCCTCGACAAGCCGCACGACGAAGGCGGGCTCGATTTCAGCCGGCCGCTGGCGTCGGCGATCCTCGCGGTATTCATCGTCGCTTGCATCCTGCTCATTCCGCAGAGGCCTGGCACGCACCCGCAGACACAGCGGCAAGCCGCATAGCGTTTTTCCCGAAATTGTCCGCGGCAGCATGACGCAACACCGCTCGCGCCATGACGGCGACGGCTCGCGTATGATCCGCTCCAGGCGCCCACGGCCCGCACATGAAATTTCACTACCTGCAACTTGATGTGTTCGCGGCCAGCCGCGGCGGCGGCAATCCGCTCGGCGTCGTCGTCGACGCCAGCGAGTGGACCGACACGGACATGCAGGCGTTCGCCAGTTGGACGAATCTCGTCGAGACGACTTTTCTGCTGCCGCCGACGAATCCGGACGCGAGTTACCGGCTGCGGATCTTCACACCGTCGAGCGAGATTCCGTTTGCCGGTCATCCGACTATCGGCAGTGCGCACGCCGCGCTGCATAGCGGTTTCGCCCAACCGCGCGACGGCTTGCTCGTGCAGGAATGCGGCGCCGGCCTATTGCCCATCCGCCTGCATGATGCGAATGGCGATCACGAGTTGTTCGTCAAGTCGCCGGCATCGCGCATTGTTTCGACGGCCTCGAATCCAAGCGCACCCCTGCGCAGCGTGCTTGCGTCGCAGGCACTCGGAGCATTGCCGCCCGCGCTCGTCGAAGGCGGACGCCGCTGGTGGGTCGTCGAGTTCGCCGACGAAGCCGGTGTGCGCCGATGGCAACCCGACCACGCCGCGGTCAAGGCGCTGGCCACTGCCGACAATTGTCTCGGCGTCTGCATTTTCGCGCGTTGCGTGAACGCTCCCTACGAACTCGTCGTGCGCGCGTTCCCCGCGGGAGTCGGCATCGTCGAGGACCCGGCGTCGGGCGCGGCGAATGGACTGATCGCTGCATGGATCGCGCAACGCGAGCCCGCCGGCGCGCTGGCTCGCGGCTACCGCGTCAGCCAGGGTCGCGAGATGGGGCACGATGCGTCGATCACGGTGCGCATCGACGATGACCGCAGCGTGTGGGTCGGCGGAACCTCGGATATCGTCATCGACGGAACGCTGCGCTGGCCGCTGGCGTAGGGTGGGCCTTGGCCCACCGCTCTTCTTTTACGCCAAACAAAAGACGGTGGGCCAAGGCCCACCCTACACAGCCCTCAGCCCTCAGCCCTTTATCGCAACGCCGCTGACAGCACGCCGAGCAATTCGCCGCGCGGATCCTGACTCTGTTCCCAGTACATCATGCCGCCGAGCCCGCGCGCTTTGACGAAATCGGCCTTGAGCTGCAGCGACTGCGTATCGTCATAGCTTATGAAGACATGCGTCTGCGCGTTCCACAGGTAAGGAACCTGCGCGGTCGAATCCCAATAGCGCACGTAACCGTTGCGATCGATGAAATCGGCGACGAGTTGCGGCCACGGATGATCGCCCGCATAGCTGCCGTAAGGCTGGTCCAGTCCGTTGTTCTGCGGCTTCACTTCGGCAAATGCGCGGCCGTAGAACGGCACGCCGATGACGAGTTTGCGCGCGGGCACGCCGGCGGCGAGATACTCCTTCACGGCACGCTCGACGCTGCGCTCGCCGGCGGCGGAGGTTTTGGACTTCTGCAGCGCGGCATGATGTCCGGTCGTCGGCGTCAGGCTGTTGTGGAAGTCGTAGGTCATCAGGTCGATCCAGTCGAGGTACGCGTGGATCCGGTCGAGTTCGACGAATTTCGTGAATTCGCCGTCGGCCAACGCAGCCGTCAGCAGAAAGTGGTTGTCGGCTGACCGCGACTGCTTCGCGCCGAGCGCATCCAGGTGCTGGCGCAGGGTCTGCAGCAGCAGCGTGAAATTGCGCTTGTCCTCGTCGCGATGGCGGATGCCGGGTCCCGGCAGACCCGGATATTCCCAGTCCAGGTCGACGCCATCGAGTCCATGCCTGACGATGAGTTCGTCCACGCTCTGCGCAAACGTCGCGCGTGACGCATCGGTCGACGCGGCATCGGAAAAGCCGTCGGCGCCCCAACCGCCGATCGAGACGAGGATCTTCAACCGCGGATTGCGCATCCTCAGCGCATGCAGGCGCACCAGAGCTTCCGCCGCGCCGGCCTGATCGAGTGCCACACGCCCGTCGCTGCCGACATGTGCGAACGCGAAGTTGACTGCAGTGAGCTTTTCCGCGGCGATCGGCACCGGCTTTTCCCAGCCGGCCACATAGCCCACGAGCCGGAAATCCGGCTTCGCGGGAACAAGAGGCGTGTTGGTCGAACAGGCGGACAGCGCGCAGGCGAGCGCTGCACCGCCCGCTGCGATCAGGAACGGCCAGCGTGCACTCGCTGCCCGAAACGGCATGCGCTTTTAGCGCTTGGCTTTCGTCAGAAGCTGATCGATCAGCTTCAGGCCGAGGTCGATTTCGTCGTTGGTGATATGCAGCGATGGCGCCAGCGTGATGACGTTCTTGTAGTAGCCACCGACATCGAGCACCAGGCCGATCTTCCTGCCGTTGTGCTCGAGTTCG
>DASSGP010000161.1:0-10444 GCA_035693405.1 Rudaea sp.
AACCGCGAAGTTCGGGTTGACCCATGCGCCGACACCGATGCCGCTGTACAGGTTTCCATCGGTCTTGCGGGCGCTATCGGGTTCGATATAGCCAATACGCGGCGCGATGTACCAAACGCCGGAATAGTCCTGGGCCTGCGCCACGCCCACGCCACCAAGTGCCATGGCAACAAGTGCAAACAGGATATTGCGTTTCATCGGGGTCTCCTCTGCATGAATATCGCTCACAAGAACTGCGCCGCGCCGCGCACGAATCCGGCGCCGCTGTAGCCCCTGTTTTAACAAATTGTTATTCCGGCTTGCAACGATATAGAGCATTCGGAGCAGGCGACATTGGACCTAGGGCCCATGGACCGCGGCGCGGCAGCTGCATGGCGCGGCGCAGTGGCGCGGGCAGCAACGGAATTCCTGACGGTCGCGCAGCGAAAGACGGCCCTCGGCACTGGAGAAGGCCGCTTCACTTTCGCGAAGCAAGACGCGTAACCACGCCGCGCAACAACAGATAGGGCAGGATTGCCAGGATGATCGCGACGATGAGAGCCTCATCCGGGTAGACGGCGGGTTGCCCGACGGTCTCGTAGACGAAATCAAGCGCGAGAGCGAACACGAATACGCGGCCGATGCTTTTCCAACCGTCCCTGATCGTCTCGAGCCGATGTCCGCGGTGGGTGAACACCGCCCAGAGATATGGCGGCTTGCCGCTCTTCGCGTCCTTCAGTCCATCGACAATCGCCAGCGTGAAGGCCATCAGCGGCTGCAGCACGAGACGAAACGTCATCGGCCCGCTCAGGCGGTCGACCATGTCGTTCGTGAAACGCGCCAGGATGTCGTGTTCCATCTCTCACGCCAGGCGGCATCGACGCGGCTAGCGTCCCGGATGACTCAACGCCGCGTTCATGGGCGCGCTGGCGATCTGCATGACAGCCCCCAACGGCGTGTTCGACTCCAGGATCAGGACCATCTTTCCAGGCACACTGAGCGCTGCAACCAGCAGCATGGCCACGGCGTTTCGCGCGCGCGCATTCGATCACGGCCGCACAAACGCGCCACGTTGAATTCCGTCAACTCTTCGGCGGATACTCCCGGAAGAGCTTCTCGACCGCGGCATTGATGTGTGCCTCGGACTCCTGTGGCGTGGAGTTCTGGTCGATCGTGCCTTCGGCAATGCCGCGCCAGACTGCTTCGCCCTTCGCCCGATCGACAAGGTCGACGACCAGAGTGCCTACCCTGACGTTGCGCACGTCGACATAGTTGCCGCCGTAGTAACCGTAGCCCCAGCCGCCGCTCCAGGTACTGACTGTGGTGTCGGTTCGCAAGCGGACGTGCGCATGCATGACGAGGTCACCGTCGCTCGGCACACGACTGATTCCCTTGGTTGCGAGTTGCGTCGCGACTGCCTGCCGGATGCGCTCCGCGATGAACGGATCCAGTTCGGTCTTGGCGTCGCTGATCGTTACGGTCTTGTAGACGGAGAAGTTCGTGCCCGGATGAAAGTCGGTGCGAACACTGATGCTCGGCCCACAGCCGGCGACAAGGCCGGCGAATGCCATGGCTACGAAAAAGCTCCGGACTGTGGCGAATCGCAGCGTCATCTTTCCCTCCCGTAACGGCCTGACGGATTGCAGCCTTGCACTCAGTTCACTTTGTAACCTTTTGCCTGCAGGCACGCGCGACGCGCACTCTCATACGCTGCCGACCCGCTCTGCTGCTGCTGCGCTGCCGATGCGTTGGCTTGCGCTGCCGCGCCGCGATTGCGGTTGCGCTGGGCAACGCCGCCGACGACCGCGCCTTTCGCCGCGGCGTTGCCGACATCGTTGCCGCCGATCGCACCGACGGCGGCTCCTGCTGCAGCGCCCCTAGCCCGCGATCCGCTGCCCGTGACCGGAGCGGCCTGCGCCGTGGGTGCCGGCGGCGGATTCGCTGGGTCATAGCCGCTCTGCTTTATCGCGATGCTCTGGCATTCGGCGCTATCTTCCGGGGAAGGGGCGGCCTGGCCGAATGCGGCAGCGGAAAACAGCGCAGCCGCAGCCAGCGCAACAACTTTCGGTAACTTTTGCATTGGAACCTCCGGATTCTGGTGTCGCGCACCCGCCCCCGGCGCGCCGTTACGCCCCTTACGTTCGCAAGACTCGTCTAGAAATTGAAGTTGCGCGAGTCAATCAGTTCTCGACCTTCAACTCAGTACGCCGGTTGCGCTGACGGCCTTCCTCGGTATCGTTCGTGTCAATCGGCGCACTCTCGCCAAAGCCCTTCGGACCATCCAGACGGCTGGCGTCGATGCCATGTGCCGTCAGGTAGTCGTACACGCCCTTGGCGCGGCGTTCCGACAGCTTCTGGTTGTAGGCGTCGCTACCCTTGGAGTCGGTATGACCGTCCACTTCCACGCGCACGCTCGGGTTACGCTTGAGCGTGTCGATCGCCTCGTCGAGAATCGCGACGGAATCGGCGGTCGGTTCCTTCAGCGACGGCACGAGCTTCTCGCCCGTGCGCGGATGATCGAACTTGAACTCGACGCCACGCAGGTCGATCGTGACCTTCGTCGGCGCCGGTTCCGGACGAGCCGGCGGTGGCGGCGGCGGCGGCGGCGGCGGTGCTGCCCGTGGGGGTGGCGGCGGCGGCGCATGTTCGCCGAACTTGAACGTGTAGCCGAACTGCGGACCGTACAACCTGACGTCGAGCTCAGTGTTGGTGCTGCTGAGCTTGATCTTCAGGTAGCGGTAGCCCAAAAACCATGCACCACTGTCGGTCGCATAGGTAAAATCCGCGCTCGCGCCAATTGTGCCGTCCGTGCTGCCCCATGAGCCATCGGCGCGCAAGGCCAGGTCCCAGCGATCGGACAGCTTGGCTATGTAGCGCCCGCCGAGCATGAAGTCGGCATAGGACTTGTCGGAGGTAATCTTTCCACTCGGCAATGCAGGATTGGTTGGGATCAGCTTGAAGTCGAGCGATGACCAGATATAACGCAGGCCGGCGATGGCCTCGAACCCCTCATGCCGGACCGGACCGGGACTCCACACGCCGGCCAGTTCGAAGACACCCGCATCGTACTCAGTATCGGTGCTAAAAAAGCTGCTGCGATTGCTCTTGTTGGTGAGCGGCAGATACAGGACGTCTGAAAGAATTCCGAACTCATCGCCCTGGCCTTCCAGGTGCAGCGGTATCGTGAACCCCAAATTCGGGGCCCAACCGGAGAACTGCTTCGTGCCGCCCGTGTCGATCGGAGGCGCGTCCGAGTGCAGATCCGCTCCGATCGACGGAAGCCAGGCATAAGGTGCGAGCGACCAGTCCCAGTCCTCGGCCATCGCGCCGATCGGAACTCCGGCAAAGAGCAGTGCAGCTGCCAACTTCGTCATCGCGTTCTTCGTTGTGCGCATTTTCGGAGCTCCTGTTTCTTTTTGGGCTTGGTCGTCTGGAGATGCTTCGCCGAATAGCTCTACTGTACTGGCGGCGGAGGCGGCGCGCCGGATTTCGCCGGATCATCCACTGCTACGTAAACGACGTCGTTACCCGACCAGGTCTGCTGGTAATAGACGCTGCCGCAATGGTAGTAACCGCCGTACCAGTACGATGCACAGCTGGGCGGCAGCGAGTAGTAGTACGAGCCGATTACTGCCGCGGTCGTTGCGGCAACTGCGCCAATGGCGATGCCGGCCGCGATCGGGTGGTAATAGCCACCCCAACCGCCGCCCCAGCCATAACCCCCATCGATGTCGACGTTGACGTTATTGCCGGCGTTGATGTTGCCGTTGTTGATGTTGTTCCCACCCCGGTCGCCATCGCCGCGGTTGCCATCGCCACGATTGCCGTCGCCCCGGTTGCCGTCGCCACGATTGCTGTCGCCCCGGTTTCCGCCGCGGTCGCTGGTGCCCGCGCTGGCACGATTGCTACCGCCACGATCGCTGGTGCCAGCGCTGGCGCGGTTGCCGCCGCCACGGTCGCTGGTGCCCGCACTGGCGCGGTTGCTGCTGCCGCGGCTGCTGCTGCCGTAGCTCGAACGGTTCGCGCCGGATACCGAACTCTGCGCGCGGCCTCCGCCGCCGCCGCTGTATCCGCCGCCGCCGCGTCCACCTCCGCCGCCGCCACCGCGCCCACCGCCACCACCACCACGTCCACCGCGCGCGTCGCTGAGGTCGGGAATTCCGAGCACCAGCGCAGCGCAGATGACCATCAGGATCAGCGCGACCCGTCTTGCTGTCGAATTCGCGCGCGAATTTTCGATTTTGCTGTTCATGCTCGATCTCCTGTTCACGGCGCGGCGTCGGCGAGGGCCGCCGGATCACTGAATGGAATCTTGTTCACGCCCTTCGGCGGCTTAAAGGCGAACGTCGATGCATCGATCTTGGGCTTCAGATTCCAGCGCATCGTCACCTGGTACTGGGGGTCGCCGACCTCGTAGCGCGTCGTGACCAGGAGCTTGCGCGGCAAAGGCTTGTCGCCTTGCTCGACCCACAGCTGCCAGTCGACGTTGCCCTGGCGGAAGGCCAGATGATCGCAGTCTGCACCGTCGATGTTCGAGTCACCTACCAGCACGCCACCGCGCACCGCTTCCGTGAGGCGCCCCTGATAGATCTGGTACAGCATGTCGATCATCGGCATCTCGATGCCGGCGCCGAGCAGGCGATCGACCAGCTTGCCGATCGTGTCCGGTGCCTTGACTTGCGTATAGGCTTCGTCGTCGGGGGAGTACATCGTCAGCGTGGCGCCGTCATAGTAGAACTGGCGATTGCGATCATCGCCGGAGACATCGACGCGCAGCTTGTTCGTCAACTGCGCAGTGAGGGTCGCGTGTTCGTTCTCCTGCAATTTGTAGCCGAACGCGACGACGTCGTCACGCGTGGCCTGGCTGTCGATCGAGAATGCTTTCTGCGCCTTCAGGAAGGCAGTCATGCGGTCAAGCACGGCCTGCGCCTCCGGAGAGATCAACTGGGCCGGCGCAACGGTGCCCGCAGGTGGCGCCGTCTCTTCCGCCGCGGCCATGGGCGCTGCCACAAGCAGCAGGCATGCCCACAACAGATGTGCAACGACCAATCTATGAACTGACTTGCTCATGACTTCTCCTCATCAATTTCGCAGTTCGGGCCGACAACCTTGCGGTGCGCGAAACAGCATACGCGGTCCGCAGGGACGGATGCCACTGGTGCGAGGCTAGGTCGCAATGGCGTCCAGCGAAATTGGACCTTGATCCCATTGGCGCACGAGCGAACAGGATGAACGCGACACAAATGCGGGCGCCACGTCGGTCGTCCGGGCGGCGTTTCGCCATCGTGTGTCGAACGACTGTGACCAGCCAGCCGACTGTGATGGAATCACGCGCTTGCCAGCTCTTTGACGCCCTTCCACCCTTCGGCGACGCCCCCTTACGCAAGCCTGACTAGAGTGCATGAACGTGGACCGTAACCATTCTGAACGGCTGCGGCCCACATGAACGGTTCTCACTTATAAGACTGCTTTCCTGAATGTCTGCGCGAGCATCAAGGATTGACGACAACATAAACCGGATCGCTGCCTTGCATCGTCTGCTGATAGTAGACGGTGCCACACTGGCTGTAGGTCGCGCCGTTCATGACAACCGTCGAGCAGCCCGCAGGCAACGTGTGGTAGTAGGAACCCACGACCGCGGCGGTCGTGACGGCAATCGCGCCGATCGTCGCAGCGGCGGCAATCGGGTGATAAACGCCACCGCCCCAGCCGTTGTAGCCGCCATCGATGTTGACGTTGACGTCGTTGCCGACATTGATGTTGCCGGTGTTGACGTTGTTCCTGTTGCCGGAGTTGTTGACGTTGTTGGTCCGGTTGCCGGAGTTGACGTTGTTGCCGGTCGCATTGCCGCTACGATTCGCAGTGTTGGCGGTGTTGCCGCCGCGGCTCGCAGTATTGGCACTGGCGCCGCCACCGCTGCGGTTCGCCGTGTTCGCGCTGGCGCCGCCGCCACCACCGCTGCGATTCGCACCGCCACCTCCGCCGCCGGCCGATCGGCTTGCACCGGAGACCGAACTCTGGGCCATTTTACCGCCGCCTCCGCCACCACCACCGCCACCACCACCTCTCCCGCCGCCGCCACCGCCACCGCCACCGCCGCGACCGGCATCGGCGTCCGAGACTGCCAGCGCGAGCGCGATGCCGGCGACGATCAGGCAGACAGCCGACGCGCGCGACGTACGCTTCTGAATCGAATTGGCTTGCTTGCTGCTCATGTCGATCTCCTTACGGCGCGGCGCCATTGATAGCCGCCGGGTTACTGAAAGGTATTTCCTTCGCGTCTTTCGGCGGCGTGAATGTGAACGTCGACGCATCGATCTTCGGATTCAGATTCCAGCGCAGGGTCGCCTGGTACTGAGGATCACCAACTTCGTAGCGGGTCGTGATCACTATCTTGCGCGGCAGCGCTTTGTCGCCTTTCTCGACCCAGAGCTGCCAGTCGATCGTTGGTTGGCGGAACGCCAGGTGATCGCAGTCGGCTCCGTCGATCTCCGAGTCGCCGACGAGCACGCCGCCGCGCACCGCTTCGGTCAACGTGCCCGTACCGGTCTGGTACAGCACATCGACCATCGGCATCTCGACGCCGGCATCGAGCAGGTTGCTGATCAGTTTGCTGACGTTGTCCGGTGCGCTGCTGCGCGCATAGACGTCATCGTCCGGCGAGTAGATCGCAATCTTCGCGCCGTCGTAGACGACGGTCCGGTCGCGCAGATCGCCAGACACTTCGGCGCGCAGCTTGTTCGGCAACTGGACGGTCACCATCGCGTGCTCGTTGTGTTGCACCTTGTAGCCAAATGCGACAACCTCGTCGCGACTGGAGCGGCTGTCGATCGAGTAAGTCTTCAGGGTGCGCAGGTAGGCAGTCATCCTGTCGACTACTGCCTGCGCTTCCGGTGAGATAACCTGGGCCGATACTTCGGTGTTGGCGCTTGTAGCCGCTTCCTGTGCGGCCAGCGGCGCTGCCAGAGCCAATAGCAATGCCGACAGGAGCCGTGCGGTCCCATTGCGTGATTTGTCCACGATGCTTTCTCCTCGCGTTCGCAAGAGCGGTTCGGCACTGCGCTTGGCGCGCGTCGGCGTGACACCCGCTATCCCCGCGAAGCGCCTGGGTGCCGAGGATCCAAGGCTACGCGGCGCTGTGCGCTTGCGATATGGGACCTAGGTCCGATTGGGCGCCAAACTCCGGCAGTGTGAATGTTTCGTGCCGCCAGCCGACTTGACTGATCCTTCGCGCCGCTACGATCAGCGCGCTGCCTGGCAACACAGCCGCCTATAATCGAGGCGATTTTTCGGGCGCTGAAACGCAAACGGGAGATGTGCATGATCAATCGATCCGGTTCAATCTTCCGGTACGCACTCGCCTGGGCCTTCGCCTGTCTGGCAGGCGCCGCAGTGCCGAATGCACACGCCGCCGATTGCATCGGACTGGTCCTTGGCGGCGGCGGCGCGCGCGGCGCGGCGCACATCGGCGTGCTCAAGGTGCTCGAACGCGAGCACATTCCGATCTGCAAGGTCGCCGGCACCAGCATGGGCGCGATCGTCGGCGGCATGTACGCAGCCGGCTACAGCCCGGAAGATATCGAACACATTCTCGGCCAGATCGACTGGAAGGAAGTGCTCAGCGACGATCCACCGCGCGAGAAGTTGAGCATGCGGCGCAAGAGCCAGGACCTGGAGTTCCTGCTCGACTACGAAGTCGGCTATCGCAATGGCCGCATCGTCACGCCGCAGGGATTGATCCAGGGCCAGAAGCTGCTGATCCTGCTGCGCCAGTTGCTCGCATCGACGTGGAAGATCGACAACTTCGACGACCTGCCGATTCCGTTTCGCGCGGTCGCCGCCGACATCATCAGCGGCAAGCCGGTCGTATGGGACAAGGGCGATCTCGTGCTGGCGATCCGCTCGAGCATGTCCGTGCCCGGCGCATTCGCGCCACTGCCGGTAGACGACTATCTGCTTGTCGATGGCGGCATCTTCGACAATGTTCCGGTCGGCGTTGCGCGCGCGATGGGTGCGGATCGCCTGATCGTCGTCGACGTCGGCACGCCAATCGCAAAGCGCGAAGACCTGACCAACCCGCTGGCGATTCTCAATCAGGTTATCGGCACGTTGTCGCAGGACCGAATCAATCGTGAGCTCGGCACGCTCGGCCCGGCCGATGTCCTGATCAGGCCGGATCTTGGCGACTTCAGCTCGGCCGCATTCGACAAGGCCAGCCAGGCCATTCCGATCGGCACGCAGGCAGCCGAGCGCGCACTCGATCAGCTCAAGACGTTTGCGGTTGGCCAACAGGCCTATGCGCAATTCACTGCGCGTCATCAGCTGATCGCATACGCACCGCCGGTGATCGAGTTTGTCGACGTCAAGGCCGGCGGCGCAGGCGCGGCCAAGCTGATCGAGCGCGAGATGCAGGTGCTGGTCGGGCAGCCAATGGATGCCACCCGCGTCGACCAGATGGTCGAGTCGTCGTATGGCTCGGGACGCTACCAGACGATCCGCTATCAGGTCGTGGAGCGCGATGGCAAGGCGGGACTCGAGGTCACCGCGATCGACAAGCCCTGGGGTCCGAACATCGCGCTGTTCGGGATTCAGGTGAGCAACGACTTCAAGGGCGACAGCGACTATCAGCTCAAGGCCGACGTGATCTTCCCGAACGTCAACGACGCCGGCGGTGAATTGCGCAATCGCCTGCGTCTGGGCGGCGAGACCGGCATCGAGTCGGAGTTTTACCAGCCGTTTGGGCTCGGTGCGCGCTTCTTCGCGCTCGGCCAACTGGGCTACAGGGCGGAGAATTTCCCGCTATTCGACGGCACGGAGCAAGTTGCGGACTATCGCGTCTACCGTGGCGAGGCGCGTGCCGGCATCGGCACGTACCTGTCGACCAACTTCGCGTTCGGCGCGGGCATGATCTACGGCCATGACTGGATACGGCGCCACATCGGCGCGCCCGATTCGGTGTCCGAGAGCGACGCACTGTACGGCGCCTATACCACGAGGCTCGAGTACGACACTCTTGATAATGCGATTTTTCCGGCTCACGGGATGCGGCTCGACTTCGACAGTTACTGGTATCGCACTTCACTCGGCAGCGACCATAATGCGGACTCCTACAAGATCGTCTGGGACGGCGTGCTGAGCAGCGGCGAGAATCATTTTCTGTTCGGGACGCGGCTGGCTGCGTCGAGCAACTCGGCGGTGATCGAAGTAAACGACTCGATTGGCGGATTCCTCAATCTGTCGGGCTACCCGGAGCGCGGACTGGTTGCCCCGAATCTCGCTTTCGGCCGCGCCGTCTACTACCGGCAACTCAGCGATCCGGACAAATTGTTCAGCGTGCCGATCTATTTCGGCGCCAGCGTCGAGGCCGGCCACCTGTGGGGCCTGCAACAGGCCGTCAACACGAACTTCGATGAGGTGATCTACGCGGGCAGCGTGTTCGGCGGCGTCAAGACGCCGTTCGGTCCGCTGTTTCTCGGTTATGGCCAGACGAACAACGGTCATTACTCGATATACCTGACGTTCGGGACGCTGATCCGGCCGCGGTTCTAGGAGCCAGGGACTGGGGACGAGGGGCGAGCGAAAAGCGTTCCTTTGCTCGTCATCCCGGCGAAGGCCGGAATCCAGTGTCTTCAAAGGAGCTGGATCCCGGCTTTCGCCGGGATGACGAGCAAACATGTTTCGACCCGCGTCTCACGTCTCACGCTTCGCACCAAGCTTCGCCGCAAGCAACGCACGCCTTTCGCGGATGAACTCTGTGCTGAGCGGCCCGAGAATGCCGCGACGCTCTTCGGGAATGTGTTCGACCGCCTGCTCGTTGTCGCCGAACACGTAGTAGTCGAACAGCGCCGCCCATGCGGCCCGGTGCGAGGCCGGCAGGCGGCGCAACATGATCAGCGCGTGAGTCAGGGTATCGAGCCCGGCGTTGTCGGCGTGCGAGGCGCCCCACCAGTAGTTGACCAGGATGTTGCACAGCTCGAGCGACTGCACGTGGTGCCACCACAGCGGCGGAATGAAAATCGCGTCGCCCGGACCCAGCTCGGCGCCGAGCGCGTGCCCGCGCGCTTCGGCAAAGCGCGGGAAGCGTTCGAAGTCGGGCGCCGCGAAATCGACCAGGCTGATCGGCGCGCCGGTCGGCGCGAAGTCGATCGGACCGATGTACAGGTTTGCAATCTGTTCCGGCGGAAACAACGTGAAGCGCCGGCGTCCGGCGACGACGCAGGCGATATTGTTGGAGTCGTCGAAATGGGCCGGCACGGTGATGGCGTTGCCGATCCAGATCCGCGGCTCGACCCCGTCGAGAAGCGGCAGCGGATTTTCGTCGAGAAACCGCGGCAGGCAGTTGCGAATCAGCGCGCTCTGCGCCGCGACCGCGGGCGCCGTCGCGAACGCCGAGTAGCGGGCGATCTGCTCGATGACGCGCGAAATCGTCTGATGGGTGCGGAAGAAATTGAAGCCGTCCATTGCC
>DASSGP010000162.1:0-10399 GCA_035693405.1 Rudaea sp.
GCCGGACGTGCTCCTCCTTCATGCGCACATCGACGACGACCGCACCCTGCCGTGCCATGATCGACGCCATCCCCGGCGACAGCCAGTCGACCGCCGGCGGCTTCATGACTTCCTCGAACGCCTTTTTCGACAGGCGCATCAACTTGCCGTCCTTGATCATCGTCACGGTCGCGTTGCGCAACGTGCTGGCCAGCAGCGCGTCTTCGCCGAACGTGTCGCCGCGTACCAGATAGGCGACGACCGCGCTGCCGGTCTCGAGCCTCTTGGTCACCGTTGCAGCGCCATCCTTGATCACGTAGTAGAAATCCGCGGCATCGCCTTCGCGGATGATCACGTCGCCGACCCTGACCTCGATCTCCTCGAAATGCTGGAACATCCGCTCGATGTTGCCGGACGGCAGCTTGTGCAGCGCGCGCGACTGCAACAGGCGGAACACCCAGCGGTTGGCTTCCGGCGATGGATCGTAGTAGCGAAAGTTCTCGGTGCGCGAAAGCTGGTCCCAGGTCTGGATCTTTTCCAGGTAGCGGCGATCGATGCGGACCAGCGCCGCGCTCAGCGACGTGACCGTCGCGGTGAAGCGGCGCGGCTGCAGGTCGCCGAGTGCATAGCGGCCCTGCAACGTGCTCGCGTCGATGTCCTTCTTGCGTCCGTCCGGATATACGCCGCGCACGCGGCCGGAGAGCAGGAAAACAGTCTCCTCGTCGCTGTCGCCGGCCTGGAACAGCACGGCGCCGCGACCGGCCTCGTCGGAACTGGCCTCGCGCGCGAGCTGCTCGAGATTTTCCGCACGCAGCTTGTCCAGCGGATAAAGCTTCGCCAGATCACTGGTATTGAGGGTCATCGCGGTCCACCCCCTTTTGTACCCATCAGTGTACCCGGCCCGGTGCATGGAGCCTGCTGCCGCGCTGCGGCGCAGGATCGCCGCAGGCCGTCACCGGGCTTGTTCGAGCGCCAAGCGGCAGACTCATGAACGCTGCCAGTTCGTGCGTTCAGGCAGCGGCACGCTATTTGCTGTGCTCTCGACGCCCGTCAAGCAGAGCGCCGTACATGGCCTTGTTCCGAAATCGCCGTCCGGTACGCCTTCTGCCTGGCCCGCGCCTGAGCCTGAGCCAGGCTGCCGCACGCGCGTCATCCGGATCCGGATTGCGCGGGATCCACGCGACATTCGACCGGCGCGCGCACCGCACTCCGGTCGATACGCGAGCGGCAGGCAACGGTTTCAACAGAGAGAACGAACGCAGCATGAGTGACCCGCGCAAGCAGCAGACTTCAGCCGTATCGCTATTGATCGCGGCGGTTGTGGCCCTATGGCTCGTGCTGTTCCTGATGGGTCATCGCTGACGCGCCGAGGCGCGCGTTTGTTCCCGGATCGGCGATAATCCGAACGGCACCGGGATTCGCAAGCCCCGCTCCCGCCACTTCCGGCGGAAATGCGCATGAATGCACGCGCTCTTGCGGGCGGATGCAGCACCCTGTTCCGGCTACTGAAAAGACCGGCGCTGGCGTATTGCCTTTTTTGAGAAGGCCGCAACATTTGCCCAGTAAGCTTGCGGCGCGCACATTACGGCACGTTTGCGCGCGGATGGGCCGCGTGCAACGATCTGCATGACACGAAGGCGTCGAGGTTGTGCCCGCCTGGCCGCCAGTATCGACCTGGAGCGACAAGACTCACCCATGACAATCCGCATTCACGACACTGGAGATCCTGCCGCTGCACCGCGCGCCGAACGACCGGCGGCGCGATCGCGGCCCGGCCTTGCGCACGCATGGCAGCGCACGCTGCGTGGAATCGAACAGATGTCGACCACGCGCGCGAACGCCCGTGCCGGGCTCGCTGCCGATGTGGTCGCCAGTTGCGTGCTGTTGTATCTCGGGCTGCGCCGCGCCGAACTGACTCCGGCACTCGGGATTTCGATTGCCTTGTTCGGCCTCATCCTGTTCACTTTCGTCGAATACTGTTTCCACCGCTGGCTGTTCCACGGTTCGGTGCAGGTGCTCGAACAGGGCCATCGCAAGCACCATGAGGAACCGCAGGCGCACGATTCGCTGCCGTTCTTCCTGCCGCCGCTCGTGGCGCTTCTGCTGGCCGGCGCGCTGAGCATCGCACTGCCGGCTTCGGCGGCGCTGCTGTTCACCGGCGGCATGGCAGCCGGCTACGCGGCCTACGGCCTGACCCACACGATTTTTCACACCGTGAGGTTTCGCCTGCCGCTGGCCAGGCGCTGGGCGGCCGCGCATCACATCCACCATTATCATCCGCACAGCAACTTCGGCGTGACCACGCCGCTGTGGGATATTCTGCTGAAGACCCGCTACCTCTCCGGGGAGAAAAGGCTGGCATCGTGACGCGCGGGTCCAAGGCCGGTTCGCCGGCAACGATTCGCCATGCGCATCGCGTCGGCCGCCTGCTGATCGCCGCCGCGGTCGGCGCCACCCTGATCGTGCCGATCGTGCTCGGCGGCCGCGACGCGCTGCTCGCCGCCTTGCACTTTTCTATACAAGGATACGTTGGTATTTTTGCACTGATCGTCGCGAGCTGGGCCGGCCGCACGCTCAAGCTGCAACTGTTGCTGCACCGGCTCGGCGTGCCCGCGAGCCTGCTCCGCTCGCTCGGCATTTCCCTGGCGACCGATTTTGCCTTCATCACGACGCCGGGCGGCGTCGGCGGCTATGCGGCCAGTGTGTACTACCTGCGCCGTGCCGGCGCCTCGGCCAGCGGCGCCGCGGCGATCACGGCGGCGGACCAGGGCATGGACGTGCTGTTCTTCGTCGTGGCGCTGCCGCTCGCGGCGCTCGGCCTGATCTGGTCCGACGTGCCGCGAAGCCTGAGCACGGTCGCGCTGGCCACGAGCTCGCTGATTGCGCTGGCGGCACTCGTCGCCTGGCTGGCGCGGGGGCGCCTGGCAAGCTGGCTCGGATCGATTTCGTTCGGCCGCAGATGGCCGCGCCTGGCGCGCGTGCAGCACGCCGTGACGGAGTTTCTGAAACGAATGCATGCCGATGCGCGGCTGGTGTTCGCGGCCGGTCCGCTGTTTCTTTTCTACATGTTCGCGCTGACCGTGCTGCAGCAGGTGACCCGCTATGGCATTTTGTGGCTTGCCTTGCTGCTGCTCGGCTATCCCGTATCGTTCCCGCTGATTTTCCTGCTCCAGGTATTCGTGTTGCAGGCCGCGTCGTGGACCGGCGTGCCGGCGGGTGCCGGCAGCGCGGAACTCGGCTTGAGCGCAACGCTGATCACCTGGGTGCCGGGACCCGGCCTGGCAACCGCGCTGCTGCTGTGGCGCATGGCCACGCTGCACGTCGGTCTGATCGCCGGCGCCATCGCGATCGCAGTGCTGGCGCGGCGTCACAAGCGGCCGCATGCCGATGCGGATGCGGCGCGCAGGCACGCTTCGATATCGGCGCAGCCGCGCGAGGCGCCCGGAAGCGTCGCGCCGCCACACGCGCCATCGTCCTGATCCCGGACGCACGGGTTGCCTCGTCGCCACGCGGCAGTGTCCAGACTTTCGCGACGCGCTAAATTGCGCGCAATGAGTCGCAGCTACCGTTATGCCTCATCGCGCGCCAGCGGTTTTATTTGCCGATCTCAAGCGCCGAGCCTCTTCAGCCAGTCGCCGGCGGTGGTAGGCCCGGTCGCGACCGCACCGGTATGCTCGGCGATCGTTTCCCTGATCGCGACCCAGAATTTCGCGCCGCTCGGGGCGCCGAGTTCTTCAATGCCTCGTTCCTGACCTTGGCCTTGGCCGGCTCGACGCCCTCGTCCTTGATCAGCAGGAAATCCCACGACGCACCATCGGAGTGAACGTCGGGGTCGGCGATCGAGGATCGCATCCGAAGGCACGATCTCGCGATGTCGCCCACGTCCACACCTTGATGTGCTGCGTGATGTGCAAGCCCACAATTGACCTGGATCAACCGTGCTCGCTGCCGGGTAGATACTGCACTGCAATGTAGCGGTAAGATATTGCACCGCAATATTGTGGCTCCGCACCGGGCCACGCCGTGAGGCCGCCATGAACTATTCCGTGAGCAGGTTATCTCAGCGACAGCAGCTTGCGACGAAAGTCGCGACACTGCTGCAGAAACGCGCCAAGCTGGCGCAGGAGCGACTCGCAGAGCGCGTCCGCAAGGTCTACGACGAAAGCGTCAAGGAGCTGTTTTCAAAGCCGGTGACGCCTTCGGATATCTGGACCGGCGGTGCCCGCTATGCGCTGGACTTTGCGCAACGCACGGTGTTGTTCTGGGACACGCTGCGCCAGCGCGGCAACCAGTTCGTCGAGCGCGAGCGCGCGGGCTTGCCGCCGGTGCTGCATTTCGACTACGAGTCCGTTCTCGAAGGAAGCACGCTAGCGCGACCGGTCAACTACGAGCTCGTGCGCATCGTTCCGCCGAAGGGCGTGAAGGTGGACGCCAAGCGTCGTCCGTATCTGATCATCGATCCGCGCGCCGGACACGGCCCCGGCATCGGCGGCTTCAAGGACGATTCGCAGGTCGGTGTTGCGCTGCGCGAAGGCCATCCGGTGTACTTCGTGCTGTTCCGTCCAGAACCCGAGCCTGGGCAGACGCTGCTCGACGTGTGCGAGGCCGAGCGGCAATTCGTGCTCCGCGTGCGCGAGCTGCATCCCGGCGCGCCGAAGCCCGCGCTCGTCGGCAATTGCCAGGGCGGCTGGGCGGCGATGATGCTCGCGGCAGCCAGTCCCGACGACACCGGTCCGATCGTGATCAACGGCGCGCCGATGTCGTACTGGGGCGGCGCCTTCAACGAGGACGAAGGCGACAATCCGATGCGCTATTCGGGTGGCCTGCTCGGCGGCACGTGGCTCGCCTCGCTGTTTTCCGACCTCGGCGCCGGCAAGTTCGACGGCGCCTGGCTCGTGCAGAACTTCGAGAACCTCAACCCGGCCAACACGTTCTGGGACAAGTATTACCACGTGTTCGCGAACATCGACACCGAGCCGCCGCGCTTCCTCGACTTCGAGCGCTGGTGGGGCGGCTTCTACCTGATGAACACCGAAGAGATCGAATGGATCACGAAGAATCTCTTCGTCGGCAACAAACTGTGGTCCGGCACGGTCAAGTCCGGCGCCGGCACCACGTTCGATCTGCGCGAGATCAAGGTGCCGATCATCCTGTTCGCCTCGATGGGCGACAACATCACGCCGCCGGAACAGGCGTTCAACTGGGTCGCCGACGTGTATGGCAGCACCGACGAGATCAAGGCACGCGGGCAGGTGATCGTCGGCCTGCTGCACGCGGACGTCGGTCATCTGGGCATCTTCGTCTCCGGCAAGGTTGCGAAGAAGGAACACGCGCAAGTCATCGAGGTCATGAAGTCGATCGAGATGCTGCCGCCCGGCCTCTACGCGATGCAGATCACCGAGAAGAAGGGCGCCGGCGGCAAGCCTGCGTACGAGGTGAGTTTCATCGAGCGCACACTCGAAGAAATCCAGTCGCGCCTGAACCGTTTCGAGCGCGCCGACGAAAAACCATTCGAGGCGGTGAGCGCGGTGTCCGATCTCAACCAGCGCGCCTATGAGTTGTTCGCGCGCCCGCTGGTCAAGGCCCTGAGCAACGAGACCAGCGCCAAGGTCGCGCGCAAGCTGCATCCATTGCGCGCGCAACGCTGGGCAATTTCCGATCTCAACCCGTTCTTGTCGTGGCTGGGCCCGAGCGCGCAGGCGGTCAAGGAAAATCGCCAGGCGCTCGACGCCAACGATCCGGCACGCAAGATCGAGCGTGCGGCGTCGGAACTGATCAGCGCATCGCTGGATCACTACCGCGCCATGCGCGACGCGTACAGCGAAGCGGCGTTCTTCGCCATGTACGGCAACATGTTCTCGCTCTACGACTCCGCGCCTGACAAGGACGCTACGCCGGTTCAGGCCACGGATCCGCGCGAGCTTCCGTTCGTGCGCGAGGCGCTCGAAGCGATCGATGAAGGCGGTTATGCCGAGGCGGTCTCGCGGGTCGGATACCTGCTGGTTCGCAAAGGCGAACCGCTGCCGCTCGCGCGCCTGCAATTGAAGCAGGACCTGATGAAGGATTACGGCAAGTTCCTGCCGACGGTCTCGCCCGACGAGGCGCGCCGCATTCGCGGCGAGCAGGAGATCGTCGTCCGCTACGAGCCGGAGAAGGCCGTCGCGACCTTGCCGCTGTTGCTCTCCCAGCACGGCGATCGCGAGCGCCTGCTCAAGCTGCTCGATGCGCTGCTCACCGACCCACGCGTGCAGGGCGGCAAGGCGACATCCGGGCAGCGAGCGATGCTGGCACGTATCCGTGCGGTGCTGCGCCCCACGAGCAGAGCGCAACCGCGCCGCCGCGCAGCGAAGAAAAAAGCCTAGGAGCCAATATGGACATCCCTCACACCAAGCATCAGAAATACGAGCGCCTGCTGGCGCGGGCGAAAACATTTCCCGCCGTAACGACCGCAGTGGTCCATCCCTGCGACCAATCCTCGCTGAGCGCCGCGGTGGACGCGGCCAAGGCCGGATTGATCACGCCGATCCTGGTCGGACCACGGGCACGGATCGAGGCGCTGGCCAGGGAACATGGCATTTCGATCTCCGCGTACGAACTGGTCGACGCTCCGCACAGCGTCGCGTCTGCGACCGAAGCGGTGCAACTGGTGCGCGCCGGCAAGGCCGGTTGCCTGATGAAGGGCAGCCTGCACACCGACGAACTGATGGGTGCAGTGGTGTCGCGTGAGGGTGGCCTGCGCACCGGCCGCCGCATCAGCCATTGCTTCGTGATGGACGTGCCGACCCACGACGACGTGCTGATCATCTCGGACGCCGCCGTGAACATCGCGCCGCCGCTCGAAGTCAAGGTCGACATCGTGCAGAACGCGATCGACCTCGCGCACAACCTGGGTACGGATGAGGTGCGCGTGGCGATTCTCTCGGCGATGGAGACGGTCAACTCGAAGGTGCCTTCGACGCTCGAAGCGGCAGCCTTGTGCAAGATGGCGGACCGCGGCCAGATTACCGGCGCGATTCTCGACGGGCCGCTGGCGCTCGACAACGCGATCAGCCCCGAGGCGGCGAAGATCAAGAAGATCAAGTCCGAGGTCGCGGGCCGCGCCAACGTGCTGATCGTTCCGGATCTCGAAGCCGGCAACATGCTCGCCAAGAGCCTGACCTTCCTGGCCGACGCCGACGCTGCCGGAATCGTGCTCGGTGCGCGTGTGCCGATCATCCTGACCAGCCGCGCCGATTCGGTCCTGACCCGGCTCGCTTCGTGCGCGATCGCCTCATTGATCGTGGAGGCGAAACGCAAAGCGCCCGAGCGCCACCTCACATGAGCGGCTGCCGTCGTGGCTGACGCAATCCTGGTACTGAATGCCGGTTCGTCGAGCGTCAAGTTCTCGGTGTTCCTCGCCCAGGGCGGCGTGCTCGAGCCGATGCTGCGCGGCCAGATCGAGGGGCTCTTCACCAAGCCGCGCTTCGAGGCGAAGGATCCGGACGGCAACAAGGTCGAAGCGAAGGCCTGGCCCGATGGCACGCAACTCGGCCATGCCGGCGCGCTCGAATACCTGATCGGATACCTGCGCGCGCAACGCGGAGATCACGAGTTGCGCGCAGTCGGGCACCGCGTGGTGCACGGCGGCCTGGCCTATTCGGCGCCGGTGCGGATCGACGCGTCGGTGCTCGCAACGCTCGAACAATTCGTACCGCTCGCGCCGCTGCACCAACCGAACAATCTTGCGCCGATCCGCGTCCTGCTCGAACGCCAGCCGGACCTGCCCCAGGTTGCCTGTTTCGATACGGCATTCCACAGCACGCAGCCGGCGCTGGCGCAGAGTTTCGCGCTGCCGGCGGAAATCACCGACCGCGGCGTGAAGCGCTACGGATTCCACGGTTTGTCCTACGAATACATCGCCTCGATGCTGCCGGGCGTCGATGCGCGTGCCGCAGCCGGCCGCACTGTCGTGCTGCACCTCGGCAACGGTTCGAGCATGTGTGCGCTGCAGTCCGGCCGCAGCGTCGCCAGCACGATGGGCTTCACCGCCGTCGACGGCCTGATGATGGGCACGCGCTGCGGCGCGATCGATCCGGGCGTGATCCTGTACCTGATCGACGAACTGCGCATGGACGCGCGCGCGATCGAAAAACTGATTTACCAGCAATCGGGCCTGCTCGGCGTATCGGGAATCTCGAGCGACATGCGCACCTTGCTCGCGAGCGACGAGCCGCGCGCCAGGCTTGCCGTCGACCTGTTCGTTTACCGCATCGCGCGCGAACTCGGTTCGCTCGCGGCAGCTCTCGGCGGGCTCGATGCACTCGTGTTCACTGCCGGCATTGGCGAGAAAGCGCCGGCGATCCGCGAACGTGTTTGCGCCGCCGCCGCGTGGCTCGGCGTGGCGCTCGACGCGTCGGCGAATGCCGTGCACGGTTCGCTGATATCGACGGCGCAAAGCAAGGCCGCGGCATGGGTGATCCCGACCAACGAAGAATTGATGATCGCGCGACACACCTTCGCCGCGATCTGACGGAGATACGACGACGGTGAAAGTGCCCGATCCGATCCTCAAGGAGCGCAAGGCGCTCGTCGTCGGCATCGCCAACGACAATTCGATCGCCTACGGCTGCGCGCAGGCTTTCGCCGAACTCGGCGCGAATCTCGCCGTGACGTATCTCAACGAGAAATCACGCCAATATGTCGAGCCGTTGGCGAAAAAAGTCGGCGCCGAGATCTTCATGCCTCTCGACGTAGCCAAGCCGGGCGAACTCGAAGCGGTGTTCGAGCGCATCCGCTCGCAATGGGGCCGGCTTGACCTGCTCGTGCATTCGATAGCATTCGCGCCGAAAGCCGACCTGCAGGGCGGGCTGCTCGATTGCTCGGCCAAGGGTTTCGCCCAGGCGATGGACATCTCGTGCCATTCGTTCGTGCGCATGGCGCGGCTGGCCGTGCCGTTGATGGACGCAGGCGGCGCGATGTTCGCGATGAGCTATCACGGCGCGCAGAAGGTCGTGCCGAACTACAACGTCATGGGTCCGGTAAAGGCCGCATTGGAAGCGTCGTGCCGCTACCTTGCCTACGAGCTCGGTCCCAGAAATATCCGTGTACACGCGGTATCACCCGGACCGCTCAAGTCGCGAGCCGCGTCGGGCCTCAAGGACTTCGACCGGCTGCTCAACGATGCCGTCGAGCGCGCGCCGGTCGGCGAGCTCGTCGACATCGTGGACGTGGGTTTCGCGGTCGCTTACCTCGCCACGCCGTACGCGCGCCGAATCACCGGCAGTACGCTTTACGTCGACGGCGGTGTAAACATCATGGCCTGACGCGAGCGCAAGCCCTTTCGACCCGCACTGGTCGCGAGGCGCTTTGTTGAGCGCGAGCGCCGGTAGCCACACTGCGTCGACCACGGCTCCCGGCGTTGATATGGATTGACTGCAGGCGAACATTTTTGCGCGCATACTGAGTCTGTTTTACGCATCGCCACGACCGCGGACAGATGGTCTGTATGACCTGGGCATGGGAAGCCCAAGGCGCGAGGGCCGTGCCCGAGCTGGGCAGCAGCATGCGCGCGTTCGATCTCCAGCTGTCCGTTCGGCGATCCCGACGATGCGAGGAGGCAACATGCCGCAAACACCGAGGTCACCGGAAGAGCTTCTGCCTTACCGCACGATCAAGCAGTTCCTCGCGAGCCGCGCAGGCAGCGTCCACGCAGTTAGTCCAGCTGACAGTGCGCTGCTGGCCCTGAAGTTCATGTCTGAAAAACATATCGGCTTGCTCGTGGTACTCGACCGGGAAACGCTGGTCGGCGTGATCTCCGAGCGCGATTTCGGCCGGCGGGTGACTCTGGCCGGACGCGCCATGGCGGACACACTGGTCGGCGACATCATGACGCGCGACGTCGTCACGGTGACGCCTGCGGATCGGTTCGGCGACTGCCTGCGGCTGATGGATCGTCACGGCATTCGCCACCTCCCGGTCGTCGAAGGCGGCCGCGTCGTGGGCGTGGTCTCGGTTCGCGACCTCATGCGTGAAGCCGTCGCGCACCACGAAAAAGTGATCAGGGATCTGGAACTCGAGCGCATGACGATGTTCACCTCGCCCGTGTAGGTCAGCGCGAACGTGACCCCAATGAGTAAAGGGAGAGCATTGCCATGAGCCTGGTCATCATCGTCGCTGCACTCGTTTTCCTCATGTACGTGGCCTACCGGGGCTACAGCGTGATCCTGTTCGCTCCCGTGGCGGCGCTCGGCGCGGTGCTGCTCACCGATCCTTCCCTCGTCGCACCGATGTTCACCAGCGTCTTCATGAAGAAGATGGTGGGTTTCGTTGCCGACTATTTCCCGGTGTTCATGCTCGGTGCGGTATTCGGCAAGGTGATCGAGATTTCCGGGTTTTCCAAGTCCATCGTCGCCGCGGTCATCAACCTGATCGGGCGGGAACG
>DASSGP010000163.1:0-11880 GCA_035693405.1 Rudaea sp.
GATCGCCGTGTCGAAGTATTCGCGTACCGCCTGAGCGAGCGGCGCGGAGTCGATGATCACGCCCATCTCGGTGTTCAGCAGCTTGGAGCGTTGATCCATGTTCAGCGAGCCGATGAACACATGCTCGCGGTCGACCACCAGTGTCTTGGCATGCAGGCTCACGCCTGACGACGTTCCGCTGGACGTGACGGGTTGCGCCGTACCCGGCGTCGGACGCAGCTCGTAGAGTTGCACGCCGCCTTCGAGCAGTCGGCGGCGGTAGTGCGCATAGCCGGAATGCGCAGCCGCCTCGTCGCTGGCCGCCAACGAGTTGGTCAGTACCTGCGTGGTCACACCGCGTTGCACCAGCGCCGTGAGAAATTTCGTGCCGGTGTCGCCCGGAACGAAATACGGCGATGTCATGAACACCTCGCTCCGCGCCGCGTCGATCATGGTCTTGAGTCTTGGGCCGATGCGCAGGGCGGGCACGTCTTCGCGCGCCTCGATCTTTTCCGGCTGATCGGCCACGACAATCGCCGGTCCCCAGAACCACCTCCCGCGGCGGTCCGCTGTCGGGCCTTCCGGAATCTCTTCCAGTGTCGCCTGCGCGTAGTCTGATTGCGCGAACGCGCGCGCATCACGAGCCAGCGCGACCCGCAGTGCCGCGAGATCGGCCTTGGTGTCGCGATCGTTCTCGAACGCAGTGACCGGAAAAGCGGCGTCGCAATTCCAGTATTCATCGAAGACGCGCGACGCTTCGCGCACGACCGGGCCGATCGCGATCAGGTCGAGGTCGCGAAAGTTGGTTTCGTCGCCGGCATCGAAATAGTCATCACCGATATTGCGCCCGCCGATGATCGCCGCGATGTTGTCGGTGATGAACGACTTGTTGTGCATGCGGCGATTCAGCCGCTGCCCGTCGACCAGGAATTGTCCGATCTTCGACAGCGTGGACGCTTCACGCGTACTGAACGGATTGAAAACCCGAACTTCGATGTTCTCGTGCGCGTCCAGTGCGTCGAGCATTTGTCCTGCGTCTTTCAGGTTGACATCGTCGATCAGCATGCGCACGCGCACGCCGCGATCCGCCGCTGCCAGCAGGCGCTGCGCCAGCAACCTCCCGGTTGCATCGTTCTGGAAGATGTAATACTGCAGGTCGATCGAATGCTCGGCGTGATCGGCCAGGGCAATGCGGCTCATCAAAGCGTTCGTGCTCTTGGTCAGCAGCCGGAATCCGGACTGCTCACCGCGTTGGTTCACCTCGGCCGCAAGATAGTGGGCCGCCGGCGTGTCGGTTGCCGGGGGCAACGCGGTCGATGGTGTCTTGACGAAGTCCGAGCGCAGCGACGAGCACGCTGCCAGCGCGGCAGCGAATCCGATCGCGCCGACGAGGCGCAACCATTTTTTTTGAAATTCAAACCACATGTAAACCCAATAGAGCACATGAAAAACGGCGGTCCGCGTCACCGCCCAAGTCAATCGACGGCATGCGCCGAAGCGAATCGCCCTGGCGCCATGAAATTCGGAGCCGATTCATCAGGACCGGCCCGAATGAATCAGATACGCCCCATCACGAGCAGTACCACGACGATGATCAGGACGACGCCAAGGCCGCCGCTCGGGCCGTAGCCCCAGCTTCGGCTGTGCGACCAGCCTGGAATTGCGCCGATCAGCATCAGCACCAGTACGATCAGAAGGATTGCGCCCAAAGACATTTTCTTCTCCTCGAAAGTGGATTACCCGACTCTGCGCGCTGCCGCTAACGGATCGCTCCGGTACTCGGCGTCGGCCGCGCAGACCATCCTTCTATACGTGCAGCGTGCCCGTGCCGAACAGGCCAAGAAGGCCGATCACGATCAGGTAGATCGCCACTATGTAATTCAGAAGTCGCGGCACCATCAGGATCAGGATGCCGGCGATCAGCGAAACCAGGGGGCCGATGCTCAAGTGCAGGTTCATTGACGTCTCCTCTTCTTCTGGACGGGTTGTCTCTTCAGCGTTTGCTGAAGAACCGGCGGAGCAGCTGGCGTCAGGTCTTTCTGCCGACCGTCAGGAGCAAACCGCCGATGACGATTGCACCGACGCCTGCCCAGACCGGAACGTTGACGGTTTCCTTGTCCTTGACCGAGATGTCGAGTGGACCGATCTTGGTTTCGTGCGTTTCCTTGGTATAGCTGAAACTGCCGTAGGCCAGGCCGAGGGCCCCGGCTATGATCAATACGATTGCCAGCATCTTCAAAGGGTTCATCTCATCTGCTCCGGTTGGTTTACACGTTGTATACATATTCGCGCGCGCGCGCTGCCCCGCACCAGTAATCGTTGGGCGCGGCGTCGTGCGTGTGCAGGAAAGGCAAATGGGACGAACGACGCTTGTGCTATCGCCCAGGGGCGTGGGAAGCGACCCTATGTCGTTAGCCTACGCCGAAGCGATTCCGGGTTCGGTACGCTGGCGCACATAGATCTGGGGCGGCTCACGCCGCGAGCATCTTGCCCAGCACGTTCCATGCGGGGATGCGTTCGGCGACGATCCGCATGCAGCTGAGCAGTGGCATCGCCAGCAGCAGCCCGGCGACGCCCCACAGCCAGCCGAACAGCATCAGCGCAATGAACACCATCACCGGGTCCAGCGCCAGGCGGCGCCCGACGATCAATGGCGTCACGAGTTGGCCCTCGAGCAAATGCAGCACCAGGAAGACCCCGGGAACGCTCAGCGCGGCCAGCGGCGTGTCGAAACGCGCAAAGCCGACGACGATGAGCAGCGCAACGGCAACCATCGGCCCGACGAACGGCGCGAAGTTCAGGATCGCGGCGACACCGCCCCAGAGCAACGGGTTGTCCACGCCCAGCCACCACAGCGCCGCTGCGGTGAGCAGACCGAATACCGTATTGATCGCGGCGATCGTGAGGATGTAGGTGGACAATTCGTGTTGCGCGCTGCGCGTCGCCATCACGATGTCCTTTTTCAGGTGCAGCGCCGGGGCCAGCTCGACGAACTTGCGCAACAACGCGTCGCCATGCAGCAGGAAGATGAAGGTCAGCAGCAAGGTTCCGACCATGCTGGCCAGCGCGGCCGGGGTCGCGCTGAGCATCTGCACGATGCGGCTGGGACCTGCTTCGACAACGCGCTGCAGTTTGCTGTCGCCACCGATATTGGTCAGCTCGGCGATCTGCTCGCCGGCGTGCGTCGCGGCCAGCAATGGTTGACGCAAGGCGCTCAGGGCCAGCTCGATGCGTGCGAGCGACTTGGGCACTTGCACCATCCAGGCCCGCGCCGGACCGGCCAGGCTCAACAGCAGCACGGCAACGAGCACGATCGTCGAGAGCAACACGAGCAGTGTCGCCACCGAACGCGGCAAACGCCAGCGGCATAGCAGGCGCACGGCCGGCGCGAGCATCAGGCTGAGCAGCACCGCCAGCAACAGCGGCACGATCAGCACTGCCGCAGCCGCGCAGGTGTACAGGATCAGCAGCAGGAGGATTCCCGCGAGCAGGCGATTGCGCGTCGGGTGTTCGGGGACTGCAGAAGCAGTCTCGTCCACTTCCAGCACGGTGTTCACTGGCATTTGCACCGACATGGAGAGCCTAGCGCAAGGCGCGCTCGAATTCCTTGATCTCCACGCGCGCCTTTTCCATGGCGATGCCATAGCGTTCCTGCAGCCTGCCGGCAAGATAGTGGCGATCTCCGTCGCTGCGTCTGACGTCGTCATCCGTGAGCTTGTTCCACTTTGTCTGGAGCCGGTCACCCAGCGACGACCATTTGCTGCGGATCATGTCCTGGATCATTTCATTGTCCTTGCCGGTTGTGGTTCATGCGGCTGACATGGGCGCGTCAACCGCCCTTGAGTTCAGTTGAACCGCGTTTGCGCGGCACGGCGCCGGAATCGACGCGAATGCGGTTGTCGACGTGCTCTATGCCGTTCGTCCCTGAGGCAAGCTGCGCCGCCAGATCCCTGGCAACGTCGCTTTCGACGATGCCGCCGAGCGCGGCGCTGCTGCCATCGACGATCACGGTGAGATCGTAGGCGTGCAGGCGTGGCTCCAGGTTGAACGCCGTCAGGATGCGGTTCTCACGACGCGCATTCATGACCTGCGCGTCCTTCGCCCCGGGAGTCAGGTCGGCGGCAACGCTGGCGCCGATCCCGGCGAGCACGAGTGCTCCGACAAGGGCCACGGTCAGCGTGCGAATGATCCGATTCATCGAAGGTTCCTGATCAGGATGCAATAAGGCTGCGGATGCCGGTTGCGCAACGCGGACGCCGCGGTGATGCAATGGTGCGAAAGCGCACAGGCTTGCAAGCCAGGAACGGCCGGGGGCGCGCGACTGCGCCGGCGTTGCCGACGGGCCCGGTCAGGCGGCGGCTCTGGTCGGGTGCCGCCACACGCAACTAGAATCCGCGGCGTTTGCCCAGCAGCAAGGAGAGGACAAACAGAACAATAAAGACCAGGAACAGCACTTTGGCGATGCCTACTGACGCGCCAGCGATGCCGCCAAAACCCAGAACGCCGGCGATTATCGCGATGACGAGGAATACCAGTGCGTAATGCAACATGAAAAATTCCTTTGGCGAAAATAGCTGAATCGCTGCGCATCGCGCATGATGCAGGGACTGAGCATAGGCGCATGCCAGGCGCATCTCTGTACGCCATCACACATAGGTGGCGATTGCCGCCGGTGATCGAGTCCCTGTGTGGTGCGCAACTTCTTTCGGCTGATTGGGAGGCTTGACATGTTTGGACGTCCGGACCCGGCGCGCAGCGGCTCGAGGCGAGTCGCGCGGCAAGCAGATCCTGTGGTCTTGGCGGCGAATCGTGCCGGATCTGTTCGATACCGCACATATAAAGCGACGCGGGGAGCCGATGATGGGGCGGGCTGTGTCGTCGCCGGGCATGTCGCCCCGTTGTCGGATTCGAGGCCAAAGGCGATGGGCGCGCGATGTTCGAAAACCTGATGCGGATATGGAGTGCGGGGCGCGCGTCATCCGCGTGGCACCTGCCTGACCGCAGCGAACAGCCGCTGCGGTCGGAGCTGTACAGCGCCGACCAGATGGAGCAGCACGGCGAGAGACTGGCCGACTCGCACAAGGGCGCGCGCGCGCATGGCGCGGACCGGCTGCTGCCGCGATTGGCCGAAAACGAAACCGTCCTGATCCAGGCCTGCAAGCTGCTGACGCAGGCAATCGAGGACGATCGCCGCATCACGCCAGCCGGCGAATGGCTGCTCGACAATTTCTACCTGATCGAAGAACAGATCCGCACCGCGCGGCGCCACTTGCCCCAGCGCTACAGCTGGGAATTGCCGCGCCTCACGACCGGGCCATCGGCGGGGTTCCCGCGCGTGTACGACATCGCCCTGGAGGCGATTTCCCACGGCGACGGCCGCGTCGACACGGACAGTCTGATCCGCTTCGTGTCGGCCTACCAGCGCGTGACGACACTGACTCTCGGCGAACTTTGGGCGATTCCGATCATGCTGCGGCTGGCGCTGATCGAAAACCTCCGGCGCGTCGCCGCGCGCATTGCGGCCGATCGCCTGGATCGCAACCTGGCCGACAGCTGGGGCGACCAGATCGTCGAGTTCGCGGAGAAGGACACCAAGAACCTGATCCTGGTGGTCGCCGACATGGCGCGATCGAACCCGCCGATGGTCAGCGCCTTCGTCGCCGAGCTCACGCGCCGCCTGCAGGGCCACGGCCCGGCGCTGGCCCTGCCGCTGACCTGGATCGAACACTCGCTGGCCGAGTCGGGCTTGACGATCGCCCAGCTGGTGCAGGCAGAGAATCAGCAACAGGCTGCGAATCAGGTTTCGATCAGCAACAGCATCGGCAGCATGCGCCTGCTCGCGGTGATGGACTGGCGCGAGTTCGTCGAGTCCCTGAGCGTCGTCGACCAGACGCTGCGCCGCGACCCGGCCGGCATTTATCCACAAATGGATTTTGCTACCCGCGACCGCTACCGCCACGCGATCGAGTCGACGGCCAAACACAGCCAACTGCCGGAATCCGAGATTGCGCTGGCAGCATTGCGCCTGGCCAGCGATGCCACGGCGGCGGCGGACAGCCAGGCGCGCGCCGCGCATGTCGGCTACTACCTCGTCGGCGCCGGACTGGCGGAGCTCGAGCGCGCGGCACAGGTGCGTGTGTCGCTGCGCACGTGGGTGCGCGCCCGCGACTTGCGCGTGACGCTCTATCTTGGCTCGATTGCGCTGCTCACGGCTGCGGCCGCGGCAGTGGCGGCGTTCCAGGCAAATTCCCAAGGCGTGCATGGTTGGCTGTCGGCAAGCCTGATCCTGTGCGCCGTGCTCGGCGCGAGTCAGTTTGCGATCGCGCTGGTCAATCGCATGGCCAGCATGCTGGTCGAGCCGCATGCGCTGCCGCGCATGGACTTCTCGAAAGGCATTCCGCAACAGGCGCGCACTCTCGTCGTCGTGCCGACGATGATCGGCAGCGCCGAAGCGGTAGCAGCGCTGATCGAGGCGCTGGAAGTGCGCTTCCTTGCAAACCGCGACGCTCAGGTGCTGTTCGGCCTGTTGACCGATTTCGCCGACGCCGACGCGGAGACGCAGCCGGGAGACGAGCCGATCCTGCAACAGGCTGCGCGTGGCATCGCGCAGTTGAACGCGAAGTACCGAAGCGACGCTGCCGAGGCCGGCTTCTTTCTGTTCCACCGTCCGCGCCGGTGGAATCCGCAGGAGCGCGTATGGATGGGATACGAGCGCAAGCGCGGCAAGCTAGGCGACCTCAATGCCCTGCTTCGCGGCGCCGCCGGTGCCGACTTCTCGCTGATCGTCGGCGACATTTCGACGCTGCAGTCCGTGCGCTATGTCATCACGCTCGACACGGACACGCAGCTGCCGCGCGATGCGGCGAAGATGCTGATCGCGAGCATCGCCCATCCGCTCAATCGCGCGCACTACGATACGCAACGCCGTCGCATCGACGCCGGCTACGGCATCCTGCAGCCGCGCGTCGCGGCCAGCCTGCCGAGTACACGGCGTTCACTGTATGCGCGACTGCACGCCGGCGACGCCGGCATCGATCCGTATACGCGCGCCGTTTCGGACGTCTATCAGGACGCCTTCGGCGAGGGCTCTTTCATCGGCAAGGGCATCTACGATGTCGACGCATTCGAGTTCGCGCTGAAGGATCGCCTGCCGGAAAACCGCATCCTGAGTCACGACCTGCTGGAAGGCTGTTACGTGCGCTCCGGCCTGCTCAGCGATGTCGAATTGTACGAGGGCTATCCGTCGAGCTACATCTCGGACGTGCAGCGGCGCCACCGCTGGATCCGCGGCGACTGGCAGATCGCGCACTGGCTGTTGCCGCGCGTGCCGGGAGCCGACGGCGTCTACGTGAAGAACCCGCTCTCCTCGCTGTCGCGCTGGAAGGTGCTGGACAATCTGCGCCGCAGCCTGGTCCCCGTCGCGCTGACGCTGCTCATGCTGATGGGCTGGATCGTGTTGCCGGAGCCATGGCTATGGACGCTGGCCGTGCTCGGGGTCACGTTCGTTCCCGCGCTTGGCGCGACTGCGTTCGACCTGGTGCGCAAGCCCAGGGAGTCCCTGCTGCGGCATCATCTGGCGACCACGATGCAGGTAGCCGGCCGGCGTTTCGCCAGCGCACTGTTTGCGCTCGCCTGTCTGCCGTACGAGGCTTTCTATTGCCTCGATGCGATCATGCGCACCGGCGTGCGCATGTTGCTCACGCGCCGCAACCTGCTGCAGTGGACGGCCTCGAGCGAGGTCGATCGCCGGGCGCGCTCGTCGCTGCTGGCCTCGTTCCGATCGTTGTGGGTCGCACCGTCGCTGGCGATCGCCACCGCGATCTACCTGCTGCAGGTGCGACCGCCGGCACTCGCGACCGCTGCACCGGTGCTGCTGTTGTGGCTGGCGGCGCCGCTGCTCGAATGGTGGTTGAGCCGGCCGATAGTGCCGGCGGTCGAAACGCTGACCGGCGAGGACGTCGGCTTCCTGCGCAAGACAGCGCGCCGCACCTGGGCGTACTTCGAACATCTCGTCACCGCGGAAGACAACTGGCTGCCGCCGGACAATGTGCAGGAACATCCGGCGACGGTGGTCGCCCACCGTACTTCGCCGACCAATATCGGCCTGGCCTTGCTCGCAAATCTGTCCGCGTGGGACTTCGGCTACGTTTCCACGGGGACCGCCGTCTCGCGCTGCGAACACACGCTCGACACGCTCGGCAAGCTGCAGCGCGAACGCGGACACTTCTACAACTGGTATGACACGCAAACGTTGCAGCCGCTCGTGCCGCACTATGTGTCCACCGTCGACAGCGGCAATTTGTGCGCGCACCTGCTGACGCTGCAGAACGGACTCGTCGCGCTGCTCGACCAGCCGATCACGCGTGCGCAGACTCTGGACGGCCTTGACGATACGCTCGGCGTGCTTGTCGAGACGGCGCCGAGCGAACACCGCGAGGCCATCGCCCAATTCCGTGCCCGGTTGCAGGGAGCGCGTCAGTCGCGCACCGCGACGCTTCCCGCCTGTTTCCGCGCGCTGACCGAAATCGGTGCGGCGGCGGCAGTCCTGGCCGAGAGTCTCGGCGGCCCGTCCGGCGGAGGCACGGCGGCCTGGGTCGGCGCACTGCTCGGACAATGTACCGACGCCCGCGACGATCTGCTGTTCCTCGCACCGTGGCTCGACATGCCATCGGCGCCGTCTGCATTTGCCGCCGCTCTCGACGCAGCCGCCGTCCCGACGCTGCGCGAACTTCCGCGCCATGCCGACGAACTCATCCAGGCACTGGAGCGGCGCGCGATCGGGACCATCGCGCCGCAGGACCGGCGCTGGCTCGACGCCTTCGGCCAGCACGTGGAAGAAAGCGGCCGTAACGCGGCCGTGCGCACGGCCGCCATCGAAAACGCGGCGCTGCGCGCGCGCAAGTTCGCGCAGATGGACTTCGATTTTCTCTACGACCCGGAACGCCATCTGTTCACGATCGGCTTCAATGTCACCGATCGCAGGCGCGACGTGAGTTACTACGACCTGCTCGCGTCCGAGGCGCGGCTCGGAACGTTCGTCGCGATTGCCCTGGGACAGGTGCCGCAGGAAAGCTGGTTCACGCTCGGTCGCCTGTTGACGGCGACCGGCGGTGAACCGGCGCTGCTCTCGTGGGGCGGCTCGATGTTCGAATACCTGATGCCGTCGCTGGTCATGCCGAGTTTCGCCGGCACGCTCCTCGATCAGACCTGCAAGGCGGTCGTGCGCCGGCAAATCGAATACGGCCGCCAGCGCGGCGTGCCGTGGGGCATCTCCGAATCGGGCTACAACACGGTCGACGCGGGCCACAACTACCAGTACCGCGCATTCGGCGTGCCTGGCCTGGGCCTGAAACGCGGGCTGGCCGAGGACCTCGTGATCACGCCGCATGCTTCGGCGCTGGCGCTGATGGTCGCGCCGGGCGAAGCGATCCGCAACCTGCGGGCACTGGCCGCGCAAGGCCAGGTCGGAAGGTTCGGGTTCTTCGAGGCGGTCGATTACACGCCGGCACGCCTGCGCCGCGGCGAAACGTTCGCGGTCGTGCAATCGTTCATGGCGCACCATCAGGGCATGAGCCTGCTGGCAATCGGCGACGTTCTGCTCGACGGACCAATGCGCAGGCGCTTCGCCGCCGAGCCGCTGTTCCAGGCGACGATGCAGTTGCTGCACGAACGCATTCCTCGCGCCAGCGCGACTTTCTCGCACAGCAACGAATTGGTCGACCGGCGCGCTGCGGCCGACACCGCCGAGATGCCGGTGCGCGTGTTCACGACCGGCAGCACGCCGCTGCCGAGCGTGCAGATGCTTTCCAATGGCCGTTACCACGTCATGATCACGAATGCCGGCGGCGGTTACAGCCGCTGGCGCGACCTAGCCGTCACGCGCTGGCGCGAAGACAGCACCTGCGACAACTGGGGCACGTTCTGCTACATCCGCGACGTCGACAACGGCAAGGTCTGGTCGAACACGCTGCAACCCACGCTCGCGCGCGGTGGCGGCTACGAGGCAACGTTCACCGAGCCGCGCGTGGAATTCCGCCGGCGCGATGACGAGATCGACACGCACACCGATATCGCCGTCTCGCCCGAAGACGATATCGAACTGCGCCGCGTGCGCATCTCCAACCGCTCGCGCACGCGGCGCACGATCGAGGTGACCAGCTACGCCGAAGTCGTGCTCGGGCCGGCGATCGCCGACAGCATGCACCGCGTGTTCAACAATCTGTTCGTCGAAACCGAGATCGTGCCGACACGGCCGGCGATCCTGTGCGCGCGCCGGCCAAGGGCGAATACCGAGCATTGGCCGTGGATGCTGCACACGATGGCGTTGCACGGCGCCGAAAGTGTCGAGACGTCGTTCGAGACCGATCGCGCGCGTTTCATCGGCCGCGGCAACAGTGTCGCGTCGCCGGCAGCGTTCGCCGATTCGGCTCCACTGTCCGGAACGCAGGGTCCCGTGCTCGATCCGATCGTCGCGATCCGCCACCGGTTCGTGCTCGAACCGGAGGAATCGGCTACGCTGAATCTGGTCACCGGTATCGGCGAGAACCGGGCGGCCTGTCTTGCGCTCGTGGAGAAGTACCAGGACCTGCATCTGGCCGATCGCGTGTTCGACCTGGCCTGGACCCACAGCCAAGTGGCGCTGCGGCAGATCAACGTCACCGAAGCCGACGCGCAACTTTACGGACGTCTGGCCGGACGCGTGCTTTATGCGAACAACCTGCTGCGCGCCGATCCGAACCTGATTGCCGGCAATCGCCGCGGCCAATCCGGTCTGTGGGGCTACGCGATTTCAGGCGATTTGCCGATCGTGCTGCTGCAGATCAAGGACGCGGAGGGGATCGAACTCGTGCGGCAGCTCGTGCGGGCGCATGCCTACTGGCGCGCGCGCGGCTTCGCCGTCGACCTGGTTGTCTGGAACGACGATCGCGGCGGCTACCGTCAGGCGCTGCAGGACGAAATCCTCGGCCTGATCGCCGCAGGCGTCGAGGCCAATCTCATCGACCGGCCCGGCGGCATCTTCGTGCGCGCCGCCGAACAGATCGCCTCGGAAGATCGCGTCCTGTTGCTGGCGATCGCACGCGCGATCATCTCGGACGTGCGCGGCGGGCTGCCGGAGCAGCTCAAGCGCAGCGATCTGCTGGAACCGCCGATCCCGCGTTTCACTCCGACACGCAGCGACAGCGCCGACGCCGACACGACGCCGCAGCCGGCGCTGCGCGATCTGATTCTCGGCAATGGCGTCGGCGGATTCACTGCGGACGGGCGTGAATACGTGATCACCACGCGGCGCGGGGCGATGACGCCGGCGCCATGGGTCAACGTACTGGCCAACCCGGAGTTCGGCAGCGTCATCTCCGAGAGCGGCAGCGCCTACACCTGGGCCGAGAACGCGCACGAATACCGCCTGTCGCCGTGGCACAACGACCCGGTCGGCGATCCGTCCGGCGAGGCGTTCTACGTGCGCGACGAGGAAACCGGCCGCTTCTGGTCGCCGTCGCCGCTGCCGTGCTGCGGCGAAACACCGTACACGACGCGGCACGGCTTCGGCTACAGCGTGTTCGAGCACACCGAGGATGGTATAAAAACGGAATTGTGGACGTATGTAGCTCTGGACGCAGCGATCAAGTTCTCCGTGGTGAAGGTGCGCAACCTCTCGGGCCGTCCGCGCCGGCTGTCGATCACCGGCTACGTCGAATGGGTGCTCGGCGACCTGCGCCCGAAGGCGGCGATGCACGTGGTCACCGAAATCGACGCGAATGGCGGCGCGCTGCTCGCGCGCAACGCCTTCAATCCCGAATTCGCCGATCGCGTCGCCTTCTTCGATGTCGATGAGGCAACACGCACGCTGAGCGGCGACCGCAGCGAGTTCATCGGCCGCAACGGAACCTTGCAGAAGCCCGC
>DASSGP010000164.1:0-3465 GCA_035693405.1 Rudaea sp.
CCACAGGTTGCGCGCGCCGGAATGGCGCACGGTATTGGTGATGATTTCCTGGGCGCAGCGCAACAGCACCTGCGCGCGCAACGGATCGTCGACCGAGAAACGCGGCGGCATGTCGAGGTGGATGGCAAGGCCCGGCACGCCCTCTACCAGCGTCTTCAGTGCTTCGGTCAGGTCGATGTTATCGTTCTCGCGCAGCTGGCTGACGACCTCACGCACATCCGACAGCAGCAGCTTGGCGACCGACTGTGCCTGGCGCACATGGTCCTGCGCGGTCCCCGAGACGAGGTGGCTGGCGACTTCGAGATTCAGGCTCAGCGCAGTCAAATGATGACCGACGAGGTCATGCAGGTCGCGCGAGATTCGCACGCGTTCGGCGATCCGGCTTGATTCGGTCAGCAGCGTGCGCGTTGCGCGCAGTTCCGAGTTCAGGCGACGCAACTCGTCGCGCGAATCGGCCTGTTGCTTGGCCACGAGGGAGGTGACGTAGGTGAACGCCGAAAATCCCAGATACAACGAACACATCACGAATGCATCGAACAAACCGAACTCCAGCCGCGCCACGAAAATTGGCGTTAGCGAAAAGCTCTGCAGCACCACCCATGCGATACCCGGCCAGAACGGCAGCGTCCACGGCACGACACCGGCGATCAGCATGGTCAGCACGGCGGAAATGCCGCTCTGGCTGAACCAGCCGATGGCAAATGCGGCAACATTCATGACGATCAGCAGCGGAACGCGTTGCAGGCCGGGCTGGCGTCGGCCCAGGTCGAGCGTGGCAAACCAGTACGCAAAACCGAAGATCGCGTACGCAATGCACCAGGCGACATATTCGGGCGAGCCGGTCTGCACGTCGGCCGATCTCCACGCAGTGCTCAGCAACGGCACACCCGAGCTTGCATAGGTGAACAGTCCGGTGAAACGCAGCAGCGAGATATGGTTGAACGGCAGCGATCTCATGTGCGCATCATAGAGTGCATTGCTGCGTCTGCAACCTGCCCGAAGTCACCGTTTTGGCGTTTCGGCCGTTTTGAGCGCCGCTCGGCCGCCGCGCTGCAGCAATTCCCGGGCACGATCTTTTAACGAAAATGCCTTCTGATCGACATGCACCGTCCGGCAGCCCATGCGATAATTCGCCCGTCAGTAAGCGCATCGCGCCGAACCAGCAACGAAGTGAGGAACGCATGGCTATTGCCATTCGCGACGTGCGCGAAAATGAACTGGACTCCGTCCTTGCTTTGAACAACGCCGCCGGTGCGACGATCCTGCCGCTCGACGCCGGGCGCATGCGTGATTTTTTTCGAGAAGCCGCCTATTTCCGCGTTGCCGAAGCCGACGGCCATCTTGCCGGGTTCCTGGTCGCGCTGCGCGAAGACGCGCAATATGGAAGCGCGAACTTCCTCTGGTTTCGCGAACGCTATGCCGAGTTCCTGTACATCGACCGCATCGTCATTGCGCAGCGCTACCGCGGCATCGGCCTGGGCCGCGTGTTCTATGCCGACGTGACGAGTTTCGCCGAGGTGCGCGTGCCCCTCCTGGCTTGCGAAGTCTTCCTCGAGCCGCGCGACGACGTATCGGTGCTGTTCCACGGTACGTATGGATTCCAGGAAGTCGGCCAGCAGTTGATGCCCGTGGTCGACCGCCGCGTCAGCCTGCTCGCCAAGGACCTGTGCAGTCACGCCTTCGTGCGCACGACCTATCTCGACGGCGCCGGACTGCCCACGCAGCCATGGCTCGCCGAACGCCCTCGCTCCGTGCAACCGCCGCAGACGCGCGCCGCTGGCGCGCATTGAGGCCGTTTCGCTGATGGCAGTCGGAACCACGGCGGCAACGTCCGCCGTCGAACTCAAGTTTGGCCAGGTTGGTGTCGCCAGTGTTTCTCTGCGCGACGTCGATCCGCGCGTATTGCTTGCTGAGCTCGCCCTGCGCATCGCCGCGGCGCCGAACCTTTTTCAGCGCGCGCCGCTGATCCTCGATCTGAGCCGCCTGCCGGACTTGCCCGATGCCGAACAAACGCGGGCGCTGCTCGACGCCGCGCGCAGCGCCGGGATGTTGCCGGTCGGATTGTCGTACGGCACCGCGGAAAATGAGCAATTGGCGCAAATGCTCAATTTACCGCTTTTTGCAAAATTTCGCGTCGCGCCCGAACCGGCCAGCGTCGCGGCAACGCAGCCGCAAGCGCCCGCTGTTGCCGTCGCGGCAAGCACGGGCCTGCACCATGCCAAACCGGTGCGTTCGGGCCAGCAGATCTATGCGCGCGGCCGCAATCTGACGGTCGCTGCGGCGGTCGGCAACGGTGCCGAGGTCATCGCTGATGGTTCGATCCACATCTATGGGCGCCTGAGCGGACGCGCGCTCGCGGGCGCGCAAGGCGACACGACGGCACGCATCTATTGCCAGGATTTTCAGGCCGAACTCGTGTCGATCGCGGGGCACTACCGCGTGCTCGAGGATGTACCGGCAAATTTGCGCGGCCAGGCCGTTCAGGCCTGGCTCGATGGGGAACGTCTGGTAATGGAAAGGCTATGAATCACGAAACGGAAACTGACGAGCGGGAAAACAACGATCGGAGCGTGGAAGCCGAGCCTTCGGGTGACGGGATGCAGGATGCCGGCACTTCGCCTCCTGCAGTTCCGGGTTCCCGATTGCCGACGCCCGAAGTTGCAGCAACAGGAGCAGAGAAATTGGCTGAAATAATCGTTGTGACTTCCGGCAAGGGCGGCGTGGGCAAGACCACCTCGAGTGCCAGCATCGCCGTGGGGCTTGCGCGCCGCGGCAAGAAAGTTGCGGTCATCGATTTCGACGTCGGCCTGCGCAACCTCGACCTGATCCTGGGTTGCGAGCGGCGCGTCGTCTACGACTTCGTCAACGTCATCCACGGCGAATGCACGTTGAAACAGGCCCTGATCAAGGACAAGCGCCACGACACGTTGTTCGTGCTTGCCGCTTCGCAGACGCGCGACAAGGATGCGCTGACGAAGGAAGGCGTGGAGCGCGTGCTGACGGAATTGCGCGACGAGGGCTTCGACTACATCGTTTGCGACTCCCCTGCAGGCATCGAAAAGGGCGCCTACCTGGCGATGTACTTTGCCGACTGCGCGGTCGTCGTGGTCAATCCGGAGGTCTCCTCGGTGCGCGACTCGGATCGCATTCTCGGATTGCTGGCCAGCAAGACGCGCCGCGCCGAACTCGGCGCCGCACCGGTCGCGCAGCACCTGCTGCTGACGCGCTACAACCCGTCGCGCGTGACCAATGGCGACATGATGAGCATCGATGACGTCAAGGATATTCTGGGCATCGAGGTCGTCGGCGTGATTCCGGAATCCGAAGGCGTGTTGGCGGCGTCGAATGCCGGTGTGCCGGTGATCCTCGACGACGAGTCGAACGCCGGCCAGGCTTATGAGGATGCCGTAGCGCGCCTGCTGGGCGAGCAGCGTCCGATGCGCTTCATCGACGCGCCGAAGAAGG
>DASSGP010000165.1:0-9012 GCA_035693405.1 Rudaea sp.
GCGATGGTGCGCATCGACATGTCCGAGTTCATGGAGAAGCATTCCGTGAGCCGGCTGATCGGCGCGCCGCCGGGATACGTCGGCTACGAAGAGGGCGGGTATCTGACCGAGGCGGTCCGCCGGCGTCCGTACAGCGTCATACTTCTGGACGAAGTCGAAAAAGCGCACCACGACGTGTTCAACGTGCTGCTGCAGGTGCTCGACGACGGCCGCCTGACCGACGGCCAGGGCCGCACGGTCGATTTTCGCAACACCGTGATCGTGATGACCTCGAACCTCGGTTCGCAGTACATCCAGGAGTTAGGCGGCGGCGACAGCGAAGAGCAGTACAAACAGATGAAGGCGTCGGTGATGGGCGTCGTGCAGGCGCACTTCCGTCCGGAGTTCATCAACCGGCTCGACGAGATCGTCGTGTTCCGCGCCCTCGACAAGGCGCAGATCCGCCAGATCGCGCGCATCCAGATCGACTACCTCGCCAAGCGCCTGACCGAGCGTCAGCTGGGCTTGAAACTGTCGGACAAGGCGCTCGATCTGCTCGGCAACGTCGGTTTCGATCCGGTCTACGGTGCGCGGCCGCTCAAGCGCGCGATCCAGCAGCAGCTGGAAAATCCGCTTGCGCGCGAGATCCTCGAGGGCAAGTTCCGCTCGGGCGATACCGTTTCCGTCGATGCCCAGAGCGGGCACCTGGTGTTCGCCAGGACATAAGGGTGTTCGCTATGCGCACACTCTGGCCGTGCCGCGCGCGCATTTGCATCGCGCGCGTGGCGCGCTCTACGGATCGTCGAACCGGCTGAATCGCAAGTCCCAAGCGGCTGCCCGGCGATCGCTCGCAGTCTGACCTGCCGGCATTCAGACCGGTCGCGCCAAGCCGTGTTGCGACGGCATCGGCAAGCCCCTATGCTTTGTCCGATACGCATGTGTGGGATGGCGCATGGCCGTTGCGGTTGAAGACAAGGTTTCCCTGGGCGCTGCCGTCGCTTCGCTGCGCCGCGCCGCCGCCCGCGATCCGACCCAACCGCAAGTCTGGCGCCTGCTCGCCGATCATCTCGACGTAAGCGGCGATCGCCGCGGTGCCGCGGCCGCCTACCTCGGTCATGTGCACTACGCGACGCACGACCCGGCGCTGATGAGCGCCGCGGCCGCGCTGCTCGACAATCGCATACCCGAAGCCGAGTCGCTCCTGCGCCAGCACCTCAGGCAGGCTCCAACCGACGTCGCGGCAATTCGCATGCTGGCCGAACTCGCGATGCGCGTGGATCGCACCGAGGATGCCGAACGCCTGCTCGAGCGTTGCCTGGAACTCGCGCCGGGCTTCGATGCCGCGCGGCACAACTACGCAATCGTGCTGAACCGCGTGAACAAGCCGCAGGAGGCGATCGTCGAGCTGGAACGGCTTCTGCGCGACGATCCCGGCAATCCGGCCTACCGCAATCTCAAGGCCGTCGCGCTCTGTCACACGGGCGACTACGAAACGGCGATCGACATCTACGCTGAGTTGACGCGCGCGTATCCGGCGCAGGCGCCGATCTGGCTGAGCCTCGGCCACGCATCGAAGACGGCCGGTCAGACCGCGCGCGCGATCGACGCCTACCTCAAGTGCATCGAGCTCGATGCGGACTTCGGCGAAGCCTACTGGAGCCTGGCCAACCTCAAGACGTTCCGTTTCGACGAGACGCACCTGGAAGCGATGCGCAACGCGCTCGCACGCGCGGACCTCAAGCAGGAACATCGCGTGTGCATCGAGTTCGCGCTCGGCAAGGCACTCGAGGACCGCGCGGCGTATGCCGAATCGTTCGAGCACTACGCCACCGGCAACACGTTGCGGCTTGAACAAATTCCCTACAGTGCGGCCGATACGTCGACGCGCCTGGCGCGCGCGAAGGCAACCTATTCGGTGGAATTCTTCCGTGAGCGCGCCGGTTCCGGCTTCGCAGCGCCGGATCCGATCTTCATCGTCGGCATGCCGCGCGCCGGATCGACGCTGGTCGAGCAGATCCTGGCCAGCCACTCGGCGGTCGAGGGCACGATGGAGCTGCCCGAGATCACGTCGATCACGCGCAGCCTGCGCCGCGCGGCCGCCGACAAGCATCCCGGCGCCTATCACGACGCCCTGGCGCGCATGAATGGCGGCGAATTGCGCGCGCTTGGCGAGCAGTACATCGAGCGCACGCGCATCCACCGCAAGTTCGGCCGGCCGTTCTTCATCGACAAGATGCCGAACAATTTCGCTCATGTCGGGCTGATCCACCTGGTGCTGCCGAACGCGAAGATCGTCGACGTGCGGCGCAATCCGCTGGCCTGCGGTTTTTCCTGCTTCAAGCAGCATTTCGCCCATGGTCAGAACTTCACCTACGGACTCGAGAACGTCGGCCGCTACTACCGCGACTACGTCGAACTGATGGCGCACTTCGATGCGGTGTTGCCGGGCCGCGTCCATCGCGTGATTTACGAAGACCTGGTCGAGGACACCGTTGGCCAGGTGCGGCGCCTGCTCGATTATTGCGGCCTGCCATTCGAGGATGCCTGCCTGCGTTTTTTCGAAAACGACCGGCCGGTGCGGACGGCAAGTTCCGAGCAGGTGCGCCAGCCGATCTACACCGGCGGCATCGATCATTGGCAACACTACGAGCCCTGGCTCGAACCACTGAAATCCGCGCTCGGTCTCGCACTGGAGGGGTATCGCGCGTGAGCAAGGCCGCTAAAGGGTTATTCGTTGAAGGTAGGGTTTTCAGGCTACTTGTGTAAAAAGGTACATAAACTCCCCGGGGAAACAAAACCATGAAAAAGCCGACCACCAGCACGCTCCGCCGCATCAGCCGCTTGTCCCTGACCCGACTGCCGTTGGCCGCGGCGGTCCATATGGCCTGCTTCGCGCCGGCCTTCGCCGATGCCGCTGCGGACGCAGACGCCCAGCAGGCGCCTCCCGCGACACAGGGGGCGGACAGCGAGCAGAGGCACGAGCTCGACACGATCACGGTGACCGCGCAGAAGCGCACGGAAAACCTGCAGGATGTTCCAATCAGCATCGACGTGCTCAGCGGTGACAAGCTCACGCAGATGAACGTCCAGAACACCGTGCAGGTGCTGAAACTGCTGCCGAGCGTCTCGTACACGACTGCCGGTCCAGGCTTCGGCCAGATCTACATGCGCGGCGTGGCGAGCGGCGGCGACGGCAATCACTCCGCCTCGCTGCCCAGCGTCGGCATCTACCTCGACGAAGAGCCGATCACAACGATTCAGGGCCCGCTCGACCTGCACATGTACGACCTCCAGCGCGTCGAAGCGCTGGCGGGACCGCAAGGCACGCTGTACGGCGCAAGTTCGCAGTCCGGAACGATCCGCTACATCACGAACAAGCCGGACCCGAGCGCGTTTTCCGCCAGCGTCAGCGCCGAGGTCAACACGGTCGATCACGGCAACAACGGGTTCCTCACCGAGGGCTATGTCAATCTGCCGCTGACCTCGTGGATGGCCCTGCGCGCCGTCGGCTGGTCCAAGCAGGATGCCGGCTACGTCGACAATGTCCTCGCCACGCGCACCTACCCCTCGTCGGGCATTACCGCCAGCACCGCCAACTCCGACGACCTGCGCAAGGACTTCAACTTCGCCGATACGCGCGGCGGCCGCATGGCTTTGAAGATCGACCTCAACGACGACTGGTCGATCACGCCGACGATCTCCGGCCAGGGCCAGCACACGAACGGCGTCTGGGCCTACGATCCGAAGAATTACGGGGATCTGAACATTGCCCGTTACAAGCCGGACAATTCCGAGGACCGCTTCACCCAGGCGGCGCTGACCGTCCAGGGCAAGATCGGTAACTTCGACATCGTGTACGCGTTCGCGCATTTGAATCGCGACGATCACGTCGACTCGGATTACAGCGACTATTCGTACTGGTACGACATCTGCTGCGCTTACGGCACGTACCTGCATGACAACAACGGCAACCTGATAGATCCGACACAATTCATCCACGGTCGCGACAACTACACCAAGACCAGCAATGAGCTGCGCTTGTCCTCGCCGAAGGATGCCCGTTTCCGCTATACCGTTGGCTTGTTTGAAGAGACGCAGGAACACAAGATCCACCAGCAGTACATCATCAACGGTCTGGGCGACGACCTTATCGTCACCGGCAACCCGAACACATTGTGGCTGACCGAACAAACGCGGCAGGACAATGACTCGGCGATCTTCGGCGAGATGACCTTCGATTTCTCCGACCAGTGGAGCGGCACGCTCGGAGGGCGCTACTTCCACACCAAGGACAGCTTGTTCGGCTTCTTCGGCTTCGGAACCGGCTACAGCAGCTCGACCGGCGAAGGCGCTTGCTTCGCCCAGACAAAGTTTCGCGATGCGCCCTGCGTCAACCTGGACAAGGACACGAAGGAAGACGACTCGCTCGGCAAGGCCAACCTTACCTACAAGATCGACAGCGACAAGATGCTCTATGCCACCTGGTCCGAGGGCTTTCGACCCGGCGGCATCAATCGGCGTGGCACGCTGCCGCCCTACGTGTCCGACTTCCTGACGAACTACGAGTTTGGCTGGAAAACCGAGTGGTTCGATCACCGCCTGCGTTGGAACGGCGCGGTGTTCCAGGAAAACTGGAAGGATTTCCAGTTCGCGATCCTGGGCGCAAACGGACTTACCGAGATCAAGAATGCAGCTCAGGCCCGCATCCGCGGCATCGAGTCGAATATCGTCTGGGCAGCGACCTACAACCTGACGATCAACGGCGGCATCGCGCTGTACAAGTCCGAGTTGACCGAGAACTATTGCGGCTTCACCGACCCCGAAGGCAACCCCATCACGGAATGTCCCCCGGGCACGATCAACCCGATCAGCGGCGACCCTGTCGACGGGCCCGAGGCGCCCAAGGGAACGCGCTTGCCGGTCACGGCAAAGGTCAAGGGCAATTTGACTGGGCGCTACAACTTCGACGCCTGGGGCCAGGAGGGGTACGTGCAGGGCTCGGTGTTCTTCGAAGGCCGACGCACCTCGGATCTGCGCATTGCGACCAATGAAATCCTCGGCGACCTGCCCGGCTACAACACGGTCGATCTGTCGACTGGCTTCAAGCACGACCTGTGGAGTTTCGACTTCTACATCAACAATGCGTTCGACAACCGAGGCCAGTTGGTCCACTTTGCGCAGTGCTCCGAGGCGATCTGCGCCGCGCAAATCTACTCGGTGCCGACCCAGCCGAGGACGATCGGGATGCGCGTGACGCGCGACTTCAACTAGTCTGTTCCAAAGACGACTGTTGCGATGAAAAAGACCCCTGCCGGCCGGCAGGGGTCTTCGCTTTCCTGGCTTCACCCATTGGCCGGCTGAAAGGCTGAAATGCGACGCCAGCGATTGAAATCCTCCCCGGTCAACACCATCATGCCTTCCCGCGTCCCACGCCGGCGCGCAACACTGCGACCCGACAGCGCAAGAAACGGTAAGCCGAGCCAGCCATGCCGATCTACGAATTCGAATGCCTCACTTGCAGCGAACGTTTTGACCGTCTGCAGAAACTCAGCGATCCCGATCCGGACTCCTGCCCGAACTGCGGCGCCACCGGCGTGCGCCGGCGCCTGACCGCGCCGTCGTTCCGGTTGTCGGGCAGCGGCTGGTATGAGACCGACTTCAAGAAAGACGGCGACAAGAAACGCAATCTCGTCGACAAGGTTGAGCCGGCCAAGGGCGACGCCGCGCCAGCCAAGGCTGCCGATGGCTCGCCGTCGAAGTCGGGCGAGCCGAAGACCGCAGACAAGCCCGCTTCCACGGCGACTCCCGCGCCGGCGCCTGCCGCAACGCCTGCTTCTTCTCCAACGAAGTAGCGCTCCGATCTGACTGGACGCTCATGCCCGCCAGCAGCTGAACGCTTTCCTTCCGGTATCTGTCGGGCACATGAACGGGTGGTAGGCGCACCCGCCGCTTTTGCAATTCCAATCCATTAGACTTTCTCCAGGGTCACAACTGGGAGAGGGCGTCATGGCTTTACGATGGCTGGCTTTGGTTTCGCTTTTCGTGGTTTTCCTGATTCCGACCTCGGTGCTGCGCGCGCAAGGCTACGGCGGTGGCGAGGCTGTGGAATGCGTGAGCCACAATTTCAACTATGCGCGCTGCGAGGTCCCGTGGCGTGATGCGCGCCTTGTGCGGCAACTGTCCGATACTGCCTGCATCCGCGGGCAGAACTGGGGTATCAGGCACGGAGCGCTGTGGGTCGATCGCGGGTGCGGCGGGCGTTTTGTTCCTGCGGGTGGCTACCACGTGGGCGGCCCGGGTTATGACGGCGGTGGTTGGCATCCAGGTCCAGGCTGGGACACGCGCTTCACTGTCGGTTGCGGGAGCGAGGACTATCGCTATCGATTCTGCCAGGTCGACTTGGGCGGTGCCGGTCGCGCTTATGTCAGCCGCAAGATATCCGGTGCCGAATGCATCGAGGGACGCACATGGGGCTGGAATCGAGCCGGTATCTGGGTCGACCAGGGCTGCGCCGCCGAGTTTACGATCGACCGGCGCTGGCGATAGTTGGTCTAACCCACCGGCTGAGCCGGCAGAAGTCAAACGCCCGCCGCAATGGCGGGCGTTTTAGTTTGCAGTGCAGCAAAATCCTTCGTACGATGCGCGGCTGGATTCTTTTGCCAGGTGGTGCAGCGCGGACCTGAGCAAGAGCGCCCCTTTCCGCCTTCGGCACCTTCCCCTGCTTCGCAGGGGAAGGAAAGCCAGGAAGCCGAAATTTCGGAATCCTTCCTCCGCTTGCGGGAGAAGGTGGCGGCAGCCGGAAGGGGGCAATGATTACCAAAGCGCAACATGCCGGCCGTTCTTGGTCAATAAGCGGGAGTTTTTTGGAATGCGCACGCACTATTGTGGCCTCGTCGATGAGGCGCTGATCGACCGCGAAGTGATCCTGTGCGGCTGGGTCGACACGCGCCGCGATCATGGCGGGGTGATCTTCGTCGACCTGCGCGACCATGAAGGTATCGTCCAGGTCGTCGTCGAGCCCGACAATGCGGCCGCGTTTGCCGCCGCCGAGGCCGTGCGCTATGAGTTCTGCATGCGCATTCACGGGACCGTGCGTGCTCGGCCGCCGAGTCAGGTCAACGATCGACTTGGGACCGGCAAAATCGAGGTCGTCGCCGCGACCGTCGAAGTCCTCAACGCTTCCGCACCGCTGCCGTTCATGCTCGGCGACAGCGCTGGCGATGAATCGCGCATGCGCTGGCGCTATCTCGACCTGCGCCGTCCGGAGATGCAGCGCAAGATGCGCATGCGCACCCGGCTGGTTGCCGCGATCCGCCGCTATCTCGACGATCGCGGGTTCCAGGACATCGAGACGCCGATCCTCACCAAGGCGACGCCTGAAGGCGCGCGCGATTTCCTCGTGCCTAGCCGCGTCCATCCCGGCGAGTTCTATGCGTTGCCGCAATCGCCGCAGCTGTTCAAGCAGATCCTGATGATGGCCGGGTTCGATCGCTACTATCAAATCGCGCGCTGTTTCCGCGACGAGGCGCTGCGCGCCGACCGCCAGCTCGAATTCACGCAGCTCGACATGGAGTTCGCCTTCGTCGAGGAACGCGAAGTGCAGGACGCGGTCGAGGCGATGATTCGCGACGTGTTCAAGAGCGTCGTCGATGTCGAACTGGAGAATCCGGTTCCACGCATGACCTATGCCGAAGCGATGCGCCGCTACGGATCGGACAAGCCCGATCTGCGCGTGAGGCTGGAACTCGTCGATGTCGCCGAGCACCTGAAGAACGTTACCTTCAAGGTCTTCTCCGGGCCGGCGAACGATCCGGGCGGACGCGTCGCCGCGCTGCGCCTGCCGAACGGCGCCGCGCAACCGCGCAAATACCTCGATGATCTGGGTCCGTACGTGGCTGGATTCGGCGCCAAAGGTCTGGCCTGGATCCGCATCGACGACCTGGCCAAGGGTCGCGACGGCATGACCTCGCCGATCATCAAGTTCCTCGACGATGCTGCGCTGAACGCGATCCTCGATGCTGTCGGCGCGACCAGCGGCGACGTGATCTTCTTCGGCGCAGGCCCGTACAAGACTGTCAGCGATTTCATGGGCGCGCTGCGCCTGAAGGTCGCACGCGATTGTGGATTAGTGGAAAATGCATGGAAGCCGCTGTGGGTCACCGACTTCCCGATGTTCGAGTACGACCACGAGGCCAAGCGCTACGTCGCGCTGCATCACCCGTTCACGGCGCCGAAAGTCGACGACATCGCCAGCCTGAAAGCCGACCCGGTCAACGCCGTCAGTCGCGGCTATGACATGGTGCTGAACGGCAATGAGATCGGCGGCGGCTCGATCCGTATCCACCGGCCGGATATGCAGAGCGCGGTATTCGACCTGCTCGGCATCAGCCCCGACGAAGCCCAGATGAAGTTCGGCTTTCTGCTCGAAGCGCTCCGCTATGGCGCTCCGCCCCACGGTGGCATCGCGTTCGGCATCGATCGCATCGCCGCGCTGATGGCCGGCACCGATTCGATCCGCGACGTCATCGCGTTCCCGAAGACCGCCACCGCGCAGGATCTCATGACCGACGCTCCGTCGAGCGTGACCGAGGCGCAGTTGCAGGAGTTGCACGTACGCGTGGTGAAGCCGGTCGCAAAATAATAGTTTCCGACACCTTTTTGCGCTCGCATCACGTGCAAGGTTTCACCTAGCGAAGGTGCCATGAAACGTCCGGCCGTCCAGGTATTCGTTGCCGTTGCAGGCGTAGTCGCCATCGCTCTCTTCCTGCGCTGGTATTACGTCGTCACGGCGATGGTCGTCAATCCGATGCGCGGTGACGCGGTTCAGTACTACTCCTACGCGTGGAATCTGCTGAATCATCATGTGTTTTCGATGGCCAACCCCGGCGCCGGGTTGGTACCGCCGGATAGCTATCGGGCACCGGGCTATCCGCTGCTTTTGGCAGCGTGGATGGCGCTTGTCGACGATTTTGATCTGTGGTTCGCAGTCGTAGTGCTGACTCAATGTGTCCTCGGCGCGCTGACCGCGGGGAT
>DASSGP010000166.1:0-5805 GCA_035693405.1 Rudaea sp.
GACTTGGCGTGGTCGAGCACGCTGGCGCAGGCCTTCTTCGTCACCGACTGCTTCATGCTGCCGAGCTGGCCGATGTCGACGCTCTTGCCGTCGCCGGTCTTGAGCAAGCCCTTGGCGCCATCGGCGTAATCGGTTTTTTCGCTTTCGCCGCCACCGCTGACCTTGCTCATCAATTGGTCCTTGACGCCGGCCGCGTCGCCGCCGAGGAAATTGTTCTTCATGCAGTACTCGACGACGCCGGCGGCATTGCCCGCGCTACCCGATGCCAGCTTCGACGGATCCAGGCCGCCGGCCAGTCCCTTCAGCGAGCCCATGTCCTGGGCTGCGGCAATCCCGCAGGAACCGGCTGCTACCGCGGCGACGATCAAGAGCATTACGTTCGATTTCATGGCCCTATCCTCCATTGGCGAACCCGCGCCGAACCCTATTGCACGGCAGCGCACTGTAGCGCCCGCGGGGTTTCGCTCATGTGAATACATGGGGAAAGGCGTGGCGCTCAGGCGACCCGTTCCAGCGATACGCCGGCGTGCTGCAGCAGCGGCGCGTCGACATAGTGGTCGATCAGCAGGAACGCGAACAGCGCCATCAGGTATACAATGGAATAATTGAACACCTTCATCGGAAAACGTTCGCTCGGCGGATTCAGCAGGACGACAGCGTAGTAGAGGAATCCGGCGCCGAGCACGAGCGCGCCGCCAAGGTAGAACAGTCCGCTCATGCCGGTCAGATATGGCAGCGTCGTGACGACGACGAGCAGGATCGTGTAGTACAGCACGTGCCAGCGCGTGTAGACCACGCCGTGGGTGACCGGCAGCATCGGCACTTGCGCGCGCGAGTAGTCGTCGCGGCGGAAGATCGCCAGCGCCCAGAAATGCGGCGGCGTCCACACGAAGATGATCAGGCACAACAGCAGCGCGTACGGATGCACGTGTCCGGTCACGGCCGCCCAGCCGAGCACCGGCGGCGCGGCGCCGGCAATGCCGCCGATGACGATGTTCTGCGGCGTCGCGCGCTTGAGCCATCCGGTATAGACGATCGCGTAGCCGATCAATGAGGCGAACGTCAGCGCGGCCGTGAGCGGATTGACGAACGCGATCAGGATCGCCATCGACAACGCACCCAGCGCGACGGCGAACACGAGCACCTGCGTCGACGTCAACGCGCCGGTCGCCAGCGGCCGATGCGACGTGCGCACCATGACGCGATCGATGCGCTGGTCGATCAGATGGTTGATCGCCGCCGCCGACGCGGCCGCCAGCCAGATACCGAGCGTGCCGAACACGAGCGGCTGCAGCGGCACCATGCCAGGCACCGCCAGGAACATGCCGATGATCGCCGTGAACACGATCAGCGCGACGACGCGTGGCTTGGTGAGCGAGAGATACTGGCGGGAGATCGAGGACATCGTGGCGGCTAGCGTGGAGGTTATCGCGGACGGCTGCAAGGCTTTGTGGCGGCGACACGCAGCGAGCCGCGCCGGCGGACAGGACACCTAGCTTCCTGCGACGGGCCCGCTTCTCCTCTCGCCCCCCGCCTCTCGCTCCTCGTGCCTACTCCTGACCAGCAAGCCCAACAACGCCAACATCAGCAACGCCGCCACTCCGTTGTGCGCGATCGCAACCTGCAACGGCAAGCCGAGCACGACATTTCCGATGCCGAGCGCGATCTGCAGCATCAGCAGAATCCCGACGATCACGCCGTATGCGCGCGTCGCAGCGTGTCGAACAGCGGCGGCGCCGACGGCGCCGACGGCGAGGAACGTCAGCAGCGCGCCGATGCGATGCGTGAGCTGGATCGCGCTGCGCGCCGCGGTGTCGAGCACACCACCCTCGTAGTTGGCGCCGATACCACGCCACAGCACGAAGCCTTCGCGAAAATCGGTCGGCGGCCACCAGAAGCCGAGGCATTTCGGGAAATCATTTCCACAGGCCAGCGCGGCATAGTTGGAACTGGTCCAGCCGCCGAGCGCAATCTGCAGCGCGAGCACGCCGAGCGCAAGCAGGATGAGCCGGCGCAGCAGCGCCGTTCCGGTATTGCCGGCGGGCGCCACCGTGAGGCGCAGTGCCGTGTACGCCAGCAACGCGAACAGCAGCATGCCGCCGAGCAGGTGCGCCATGACGACAGGCGGCAACAGCTTCAGCGTCACGGTCCACATGCCGAGCAATGCCTGGAACACGATCACGACCGCAGCCGCAAGTGGCGCGGCGGACAGTCCGCGCAGGTCGCGGCGCCGCCACCAGGCCCATCCGGCCAACGCAAATGTCAGCAGGCTCAACCCGCCGACAAGGATGCGATGAACCTGTTCGCGCCAGGCCTTGCCCGATTCGACCGGACGGTCGGGATACGCGCTGTTGGCCGAAGCGACCTCGTGCTCCTGCGTCGGCCACGTCATGTGGCCGTAACAGGTCGGCCAGTCCGGGCACGAAAGGCCGGCGTTCGACAGGCGCACGAATGCGCCGAAGACGATCACGAACAACGCAAAGGCCGTGGCGGACCAAGCGAGCCGGCGCAAGCCCGCCGTCGACAAGTTCGCTGTCGGGAAAGTAGTCGCTGCCATCAATGCACCACTTTGACCAGATCCTGGCGCACGCGCGCGACGTCGAAATCGGGGCCGTAACGCAGCATCAGCAGCCCGTTCGGGTTGACCAGCGCGAGCGCCGGGGTGCCCGCCGCTGCGGGACGATATGTCGCCAGCAGGTTGTTGTCGTCGTTGCCGGCCAGGAGTGGCGCGAGCGCCTGCACGGCTGGCGTCGGCAGAGCCGGACCGAGATACACGACGCGCAGGCGTTCGGCATTGCGGTTCAGTGTCAGGCGCATGCGCAGCACGTCGGCGATTCGCGCCTGGCAATCTGCACCGCAGTCGCCGTTCGACAGCACGACCAGCGTCCAGTGCCACTGCGGATCACTCCAGTCGAGTGTGCCGCCGCCAGCGAGCGTCACCGGCGCAGCGCCGACGTCGACTGGCGGCTCGACGAGAACGCCATAGTTGCGCGTCGTCGCCGGACGCCAGCCGCCGAGGTTGAGCAGCAGCGCAACGACCAGCGGCGCGGCGAACACGAGCACGATGGCGATCAGGAGGAAGCGGCTGCGGTTTGTCTTGTTCACGATGTTCTTAGTCTTCCACTTTTTTCCAATGCAGGGCCACGAACAGGATCAACGCTGCCAGCGCAAATGCGAACCATTGGAACGCGTAGGCCTGATGCCGCGCCGGCGGCATCACGGCAGGCGTCCACGTCCGCACGAAACTGCTTGCCGGATCGTGATCGAGCAGCAGCACGCGCGGCAACAGCGGCCGGCCGAGGTCGGCGCTGATCTCGGCCGGATCGAGCGCCAGGGTCAGCTTCGGCCACGCCTTCTGCGCCGCCAGAGCGTTGCCGCCCAGACGCATGCCGCTGCCGGGAAGCGGCGCATACACGCCGGCGAGTGAAACCTCGCCTTCCGGCAATGGCGGCAGCGCCGGCTTCGCGTCTGCGCCACGCGTCCAGGCGATCCAGCCGCGATCGACGAGCAGCAATGCGGCACTGCCGTCGACCGCAAAAGCGTCGATCACTTCGACGCCAACCTTGCCATCGCGCACCTGTTCGTCGCGCAAATAGCCTCGCCCCACGATGAAAAGGCCGCTGACGCGCACATGCGGAAAGCGCGCGGCCGGAGGCTCGGCGCTGACCGCGGAAAAATCCTCGAACGGCGCGTACTGCGCGGCGCCGAACGCATCGAGCAACTCCTGCGCCGCGCGCGCGCGATCGAGTTGCCATTCGCCAAGCCGCACGAACAGTGCCACGCCGCCAACGGTCAGCGCGATTGCGAACCAGGATGCGGCTTGCCAGCGGCGCGTCGTCGCGGGCATCGGGGTTATAATCCCGCCATGCCGACCAAGCTCATCATCATCCTGTTTCTGATCGTGATCGTGTACAACCTTGGCGCCGGTCTGTATTACATGATGACCGACAAGGGCAAGACCGACCGCACGGTCAAGGCGCTCACGTGGCGCATCGGTCTGTCGGTATTCCTGATCCTGCTGATCATCGCCGGCATATTCACCGGCGTGATTCAGCCGCATGGATTGGGGAGATAGGGACTAGGGACTAGGGGCTAGCAAAAGCATTGCTTTCCTAGCCCCTGGCCCCTGCTCTTAGAGAACGTAAACGAACAGAAACAGCCCCAGCCACACCACGTCGACGAAGTGCCAATACCAGGCCACGGCTTCGAACGCGAAGTGGTGGTCGCGGCTGAAGTGGCCCTTCAGGCAGCGCAGCCAGATCACGGTCAGCATGATCGCGCCGAGCGTGACGTGCATGCCGTGGAAACCGGTCAGCATGAAGAACGTCGAGCCGTACACGCCGCTGCCGAGAGTCAGGTTCAGCTTGGTGTAGGCCTCGATGTATTCATGCGCCTGGAAGTTCAGGAACAAAGCGCCGAGGACAATCGTTGCGCCGAGCCAGATCAGCAACTGCTTGCGGTTGCCCGCGCGCAGGGCGTGGTGCGCGATCGTGATCGTGACGCCGGACGACAGCAGCAGCAGCGTGTTCAGCAGCGGCACGCCCCAGGCCGGCATCGTCTCGAATGCGCCGCCGATCGCGGCCGGACCATTCGTCGGCCACGCCGGCGCATAGCCCTTCCACAGGTAGAAGTTCGTCAGTGCGCCGTCACCCTCGCCGCCGATCCACGGCACCGACAGGGCGCGCGCGTAGAACAGCGCGCCGAAGAACGCCGCGAAGAACATGACCTCGGAGAAGATGAACCACATCATTCCCATGCGGAACGAGGTATCGACCTGCCTGTTGTAGATGCCCGCGATCGATTCGCCGATCACCGTGCGGAACCAGCCGAACATCATCGACAGGATCATCGCGATGCCGAGCACCATGATGAACTTGCCGGCGGCGAGCTCGTTCAGCCACAGCGCCGCGCCGCCGACCGTGAAGAACAGGCCGAATGAGCCGAGGATCGGCCAGCGCGTGCCGTGAGGGACGTAATAAGCGCCGTGTGTCGCATCTGCCATGACGATGTGCCTTTGTCTAAATTTCGGATGACCGCACGAATAATCTCTAGCTTGCGGGCTTGATCTGGCTCGCCTGTTCCGCGAGTTTCTTCGTGGCCAGCTCATTGTTGTAAAAAGTATACGAAAGCGTCAGCGCCGGGATGTCGGCCGGCAGTTTCGGGTCGACGACGAAGCGCACCGGCATGCGTCGCGACTCGCCGGCCTTGAGCACCTGTTCGGTAAAGCAGAAGCATTCGGTCTTGTTGAAGTACAGCGAGGCCGTATTCGGCGCGACACTCGGCACCGCGTTGCCGACGATCGCCTGCCCAGCGTCGTTGGTCGCGTCGAACCAGGCCTCGTTGAGCGCGCCGGGATGCACGCGCATCGAAATCTTTTCCGGCGCGAACTGCCATTTCAGCGCGCTGTTGACGTTGGCGACGAACTGCACGGTGACCCAGCGCGATTCGTCGGCAGTGAACGCGGCGACGCTGGCCGGACTGTCGGGGGTGTTGCGCAGCCGCCCGCCGAGATAGCCGTGCTCGCAGGCGATGCGGTAGATCGGCACGCAGGCGAAGCCGAACAGGAACATGCCGGCACAGACCAGCAGCGCGCGCTTGAGGAAGCTGCGATTGCGCCTGGTGACCTGCGCGTCCATCAGCGCAAGACGCCCTGTTCCAGGAAGAACAGCACGAAGATCGCGAACGCGACGGCACCGACGATCCATGCCGTGCGGCGAATGCCGGCGCGGCGTTGCTCGGGATCAAAGCTGGCGTGTTGCTGACTCACTGCTCTTCCGGGTATCCAAACGAAGAAAATTGAAAAGT
>DASSGP010000167.1:0-11616 GCA_035693405.1 Rudaea sp.
TACCAGACCTTCACCGTCGCGTACACGAAGGAGCAGATCGATGCCCTGCTCGCTCTGTTGCGCCAGTTGCGCGCCGATCTGCCGAACCTGCGTTACATCGCCGGCCACGAGGATCTCGACCGGCGCCTCGAGCCGGCGACGGACGATCCGTCGATCATGCTGCATCGCCGCCAGGATCCCGGGCCGCTGTTCCCTTGGAGCCAGATCGTTCCGGCCAGCGGACTGGAGAGGTTGAAGTAGCCTGCGGGTTATACTTTCGGCGACCCATCCGGAAGCAGCCAATGTCCAATCCCATCGTCGGCGAACTTGTCGAACTGCTGCAACTGGAGCGCCTCGAGGAAAACCTTTTCCGCGGCCAGAGCCGCGACATCGGCACCCGCTACGTGTTCGGCGGCCAGGTGCTGGGCCAGGCCTTGTCGGCCGCGCAGCGCACGGTCGAGCCCGACCGGACCGTCCATTCCCTGCACGCGTACTTCCTGCGGGCCGGCGACATCGACGCGCCGATCGTCTACGACGTCGACCGCGCGCGCGACGGCAAGAGTTTTTCGATGCGCCGCGTCGTGGCGATCCAGCACGGCCAGCCGATCTTCAATTTCGCCGCATCGTTCCAGGCGCACGAGCCCGGCTTCGAGCATCAGATTGAAATGCCCCAAGTGGCCAGGGCCGAGGACCTGCTTCCGCACGAAGCGGTGCCGGCCGAAGAGCTGGCCAAGATGCCGGTCAAGCTGCAACGCTGGCTGGCACGCAAGGGCGCCTTCGAATTCCGCTACGCGACGCCGCGAAATGAACTGAAGCCGGACAAGCGCCCGCCCTACCAGCAGATCTGGTTTCGCCTGATCGACCGCGCGCCCGACGACGACGCCTTGCACCGGGCGCTGCTCGCCTACGCGTCGGATTTCCACCTGATCGGCACGGCGATGCTTCCTCACGGCATTTCCTACCTGCAGGGCAACGTCCAGGTCGCCAGTCTCGACCATGCGCTGTGGTTTCATCGACCGTTCCGCGCCGACGAATGGTTGCTGTACTCTTGCGACAGTCCGAGCGCCCAGGGTGCTCGCGGCCTGACCCGCGGCATGATCTACAGCGCCGATGGCCGCCTCGTGGCGTCGACCGCGCAGGAAGGCCTGATCCGCCTGCTTCCGGAATAGAAGCCACCCGGGAAACTACCGCTACCTTTTAGTGACGACATGCGCCAGATTTATACATCTCCACGAGTGGAAAATGTCGACAGGGTCGTCGCCATGCTCAACGAGGCCGGCATCGCCACGAGCGTGACGAACCGGCGCGCCTATGCCGGACATGACTACCGGCGGCCCAGCTATGCCAAGCCGCCGGATCGCGACAGCTGGCCGCAGGTATGGGTCGTCAATGCCAACGACCAGTCGCGGGCGCGGGCGTTGTTGCGCGAGGCCGGCGTCGAACCGCCGACGCGCTTTGCCGACGAACTCGCCGAGTCGCGGGGCAACGCAAGTCCCGAGGCCCGGCGCAATGCGCTGGTCTGGCGCGTGCGCGTGTTCCTGCTCGCGATAATCGTCACGCTCGTCGTGCTCAATGCCGCCGGCGTTTTGAAACTCTATTGATGCGTAGGGTGGGCCTTGGCCCACCGTTTTGCTCTTCAACGCCAAAAAGCCGGTGGGCCAAGGCCCACCCTACAGGACATCCCATGCCGCGCAGCGAAACCGCGTTTCTTTTCGACCTCGACGGAACGCTCGTCGACAGCGTCTATCAGCACGTGCTGGCGTGGAAGGAGGCGCTCGACCAGGAAGGCATTCCCCTGTCGGTCTGGCGCATCCACCGCAAGATCGGCATGAGCGGTGGCCTGTTCACGCATATCTTGTTGCGCGAGACCGGCCTCGACATAACGCCGGAGCGCGTCGAGCGCTTGCGCCAGGCGCACGCGGCCGCGTACACGCGGCGCGCCGACAGCGTGCGCCCGCTGCCGGGCGCGGTGGAACTGCTCAAGCATCTCACGGCCCAAGGCATTCCGTGGGCAATCGCCACGAGCGGCCGCATGGAAACGGCCAGGCACAACCTCGCGGGTCTCGGCGTCGACCCGGACAAGGTTCCGGTCGTCACGCGCGATCAGGTCAAGCATGCCAAGCCGGATCCGGACCTGTTCGTCACGGCGGCGGCGCGGCTCGGCATCGATATCCACAATTCGCTCGTGCTCGGCGACAGCATCTGGGACATGCTCGCCGCACAGCGTGCGCGTGCGCTCGGTGTCGGTTTGTTGTCCGGCGGTTACGGCGAGGACGAGCTCGCGCGCGCGGGCGCATTTCGTGTCTACGAAGACCCGGCCGACCTGCTGAGGCATATCGACGAGGTCGCGGCGCGCAGTTGAGAGCGCGGCGCAGCGCACGCCTGATACTTTCAACGTCAGCAAGGAAACGATCATGACCATGCACGCGAGCGGAGCCTTCGAGGTGAAGTTGAACCCGCTGCCCGCATACAACACGAGCGCGGACGCGAAGCTCGGCCGCATGTCGATCGACAAGCAGTTCCATGGCGATCTTGAAGGCACGAGTCAAGGCGAGATGCTCAGCGCGATGACCGACGTCACGGGCTCGGCCGGCTACGTCGCGATCGAACGCGTGAGCGGAACGCTGAACGGCCGCCGCGGCAGCTTCGTCCTTCAACACAACGCGACGATGAACCGCGGCGAACCGTTCCTGAACATCATCGTCGTGCCGGATTCGGGCAGCGGAGAACTCGTGGGGCTGAGCGGATCGATGCAGATCATCATCGCCGACGGCAAGCATTCCTACGAATTCGACTACGCGCTGGCGCCGGCATAACAAGCCGCGGCGCCCCCGGCTGCCCGACCGGCGCCAACGGATGTAGAATCCCGCCATGAAGTCGGAGACCGTCCGCCTTTTCCAGACCCTGCCGCACGCCTGCGGCTATTTCTCTGCGCGCACCGCGCAGAACCTGGTCATCGATCCGGCTTCGCCGCATCTTCCACAAATATACGATGCCGCACTCGCGCGCGGTTATCGCCGCGCCGGCGGCCACGTTTACCACCCGCATTGTCGCGGTTGCAACGCCTGCGTGCCGGCGCGCATCGTGGCGGCGCAATTTCGCCCGGACCGCAGCCAGCGGCGTTGCCTGCGCGCCAACGCGGATCTGGAAACCGTGCTCGAGCCGGCCTCCTTCAGCGACGAGTACTTCGACTTGTACCGGCGTTATCTGGATTCGCGCCACGCCGGCGGCGGCATGGACGATCCCGACGGCGAAGATTTCTCGCGCTTCCTGTTCACGCCGTGGAGCCCGACGTCGTTCGTCTGCCTGCGCCTGCGCGGGCGCCTGCTCGGCGTGGCAGTAACCGATTTCGCCAGCAGCGGCCTGTCTGCGGTCTACACGTTCTTCGATCCGGCCGAACGCGCGCGCGGCCTGGGCACCTTCTCGATCCTGCGCCAGATCGAACTGGCGCGCGAGCGCAGCCTGCCGCATGTGTACCTGGGTTACTGGATCGACGGGCACCCGAAGATGGATTACAAGGCGCGCTTCCGGCCGCTGGAACTGCTCGGACCGCAGGGCTGGCAGGTCCACGATGCGGCCCGTCAGACCACCGATTGAAGCTGCTGGAAATTGCTGCGCGTCGCGTACCGCGGCGATTGCCGGCACAATAGACGCATGACCTCATCGCATCGCGTCACCTGGCGATTGGCCGCCCTGCCCTGGCTGTTCGTCTTTTGCGTTCCCGTTCTGGCTCACGCGGCTCCGGCGCAGGAGACGTGGATGAGCGTGCTGCTCGACGGTCACAAGATCGGCAGCATGCACACCACGCGCGTGATCGAAGGAAATCGCGTCATCACGTCGCAGCGCCTGCAGGTCGAATTCGACCGCACCGGCACGAAGATTTCACTGATGGAGTCGGAGACCGACGAGGAAACACTCGACGGCACGCCGCTGAAGTTCGATTCGCGCACCAAGGCCTCCGGCGTCGAGAACTTCACGCGCGGCCAGATCCGCGATGGCCATCGGCTCGAGGTTCAGAGCCGCGTCGGGGGCGTGGACCAGACGCGCACGCTCGAGTGGCCCCATGGCGCGTTGCTGGCCGAAGGCCTGCGCCTAGCCGAATTGCGCGCAGGTCTTGCTCCCGGCACGCGCTATTCGAGTCTCGCCTTCCAGGCCGACAATCTCGAAGCGATCGCGATCGATTCGATAGTCGGCGAGAGCGCATCGGTCGACTTGCCCGATGGCGCGCGCACGCTGACGAGGATCGAGCAAACCATACGCCTGCCGGACGCGCCGGCGAAGTCCGTCGCCTGGGTCGATCCGGACCAGACGGTCGCCAAGCTCCTGATGCCGATCATGGGCTACGAACTGACGATGATCGCGTGCAGCAAGGCCTGCGCGCAGGCGCCGAACCAGTCGGCCGATATCCTCACACATGGAATCGTCGCTGCGCCGCGCGCGTTGAGCGCCGACGAGCGCAGGCGCGGCGTCACCTTGAAGTTGAGCGCCAGCGACGGCGGCGACGCGTTGCAGTTTGCCCAGACCGACGAACAGACCGTGATTTCGGCCAACGGCTCGGTCACGCTGCGCATCGAGCCGATCGATCCGCAGCGCGAATCGATCGAACGCAAGCCGGATGCCAGCGACTCCAGGCCTAACGACTGGCTGCAGAGCGATGCGCCGGAAATCGCCGCACTGGCCAGCGAAGGCGCAGCTGGCGCGAAATCTCCGCGCGAGCAGATGCAGCAGCTCGAGGGCTTCGTGCGCCGCTTCATTCGCACCAAGGACCTCAGCATCGGTTATGCGTCGGCGCTGGAAGTCGCCAGGCGGCCGGAGGGCGACTGCACCGAACATGCTGTCCTGCTCGCCGCACTGGGTCGCGCGCTCGGCATTCCAACGCGCGTGGTCGATGGGCTGGCCTATGTCGACTCGTATGCCGGCAAGCAGCACGTCTTCGTGCCACATGCCTGGACCCAAGCCTATGTCGACGGCCATTGGCAGAGTTTCGACGCCGCGCTGGCCGGATTCGACGCAGGACACGTCGTTCTGTCCTATGGCGACGGTGATCCGTGGCGGTTCTTTTCCGCGTTCAACACGCTGGGCCGGATTCGCGTCGACGCGGTCGAAGAAGCGACGACGCCGTAGGTGCGCGGGTGCCTGCAGCTTGGGGAATACGGTTTTTGTTCAGACTGGCCAGAGTAGATTGATCCGGACGCATCACCCCGGGAGCACGAACATGGCCACACGCAGCGCGAAGTCGACCGTCAGCGACGCGGCCGACGAGATCCATGCGGACAAAATCCGCGCCAACATCAACGGAGCGCAAGAGGAAGCAGCCGAAGACATCGACGCCATCGGCGATCGCCTCGAAGCACTCGAGCGGCAGTTGCGCGAGGCTGGCGATCACTTGCTGGAAAATGCCAAGACCCTGACCGCGGCCGCAAGCAAGCAGATGCAACTGCATCCTCTGGCAGCATTTGGCGTCGCCTTCCTGGCCGGGGTGACGGCTGCAAGATTGTTACGCCGCTGATTGCCGGCCGATGAGCCTTACCGGGGTCGATGCGGGCGAAGTCGCTGCACCGCCGCCGCCAGATCCGATTGCCGGCGGTGAGCCTTCGCTCGTCGACCTGGCGAGGAACTCGACGCGCTTCGCGCGGGCCTGGGGCGATCTTGTTGCCGGCGAGGCGGCGCTGGCGCGGGCCAATCTGGGCCGAATGCTTCTGCTCGCGCTGTTCATTCCGGCATTGGCTGTCGGCGTCGTCGCGGGTCTCGATGGCGTGCTGGCAGGCATGCTGCACCATGTGATTGCGGATTGGGCGGTCGCGATCGGCGGCGTTGCCGCAATCAACCTGGTCCTGTTGTTCGTCGTGTTGTATGTGCTGCGCCGCTGGTGGCGGACATTGAGCTTGCCGCGCAGCCGCGAAGCGTTGACCCGCTTGTGGAGAGATCATGATGACAACCGCACGGATGGCAAAAATCCGGATGCGCAAGGCCACGTCTGAATTGGCTGCGGCGCGATCCGGCATCGAGCGCGATCTCGCGCCGTGGCGCGCGGCTTTCAATCGCCGACGCACCGCCTGGATCGTTGCCGGCGGTTTTGCCGGAGGAATGGCCTTGGCCTGGCTGCCGCCGCGCCTGTGGGCGGGGATCGGCTCAGTGGCCGGCCGCAGCGCCGCGCTGGTAGCTCGATCGCTCCTGACGCCGATGATTGCCGGCGCGCTGCTGGCACGCAAACAGCCGCCTGCCCCGGCCGCTGGACAGCAAAGTGCGGCGGCGGACTGAGCCCTCCGTGCGCGCGACCGTCTGCGCCTCGCTTCGGTACGACGATGGCGATCGCTGAACACGACACCCATACCGATGTGGCACTGCTGGAAGAGACGGCAGTGCACGATGCTGCCTACCTGGAACTGTGGCGTAATCGCCTGCTGGCGATGATATTGGGCCTGCTGCTGCTCACCCTCAGCGCTCTCGCGGCGCGGGTCGTCGTGCCAGTGCTGGTCGCAATTCTTTTCAGCGTGATGCTCGCGCCGGCCGTCCGCTGGCTCACGCAATGGCACTTGCCGCGCGCGTTCGCTTCGCTGCTCGTGATTTCGATCGCCATTGCAACCGGCGGATTGCTGTTGAATGCACTGGCCAAACCCGCGCTCGATTGGGCCGCGCGCGCTCCCAAGGCGATCGAGCAATTCGCCCGTCAGGTCCAGCAGCTGTGGCGGCCGATCGCCGACGCAAGCAAGAAGGCGACCGAACAGATCGCCCAGATGACCCAGGCCGCACCAGCTCCGGAGCCGGTACGTGTCGTCGATACCTCGACCCCCGATGCGCTGTTTCAACTGCTCAGCGCGGCGCCAGCAGTCATCATGGAAATCCTGGTCACATTGCTTCTCACGTTCGTGTTCCTGCAACACGGCGATGCGGTGCTGCGCAAACTCGTCGAACTCGCGCCGGACTGGCATGCCAAGCGCGGCGTTGTCGTAGCCACGCGCGATGCGCAACGGGATCTGTCGGTGTACGTCTTCACGATCAGCGTGATCAATACTGTCCTGGGAGCCGCAACCGCGACGGCATTGTGGGCGCTGGGCATTCCCGACGCAGTGCTCTGGGGAGGCGTTGCCGCAGCGTTCAACTTCGCACCTTACATCGGACCGATGCTGACGGTCGCCGCACTCAGCATCGTCGGCATAACCAACGCACACTCGCTGCTGCTCGGGCTTGCGCCACCGGCGGCATTCCTCGCGTTGCATTTGATCGAGAGCTTCGTGGTGACCCCATTCCTCGCCGGCCGCAGGCTTGCCCTCGATCCGATCATGATCTTCCTCAGCCTGCTGCTGTTCGGCTGGATGTGGGGTATCGCCGGCCTGCTGATCGCGGTCCCGCTGCTCACGTGCCTGAAGATCATCGCCTCACGGGTGCCGGCTTGGGCGGCGCTGGCAAAGCTGCTGGGTACCTGAAGGCTACTTTCAGCGCGCAATCAGAGTCGTCATCCTCGGCTCTCAACAACAGAGGAGTTGGTCAAGCGGGAGTGGCGGATCTTCGAGCGTTCTTGCGCCCCTCACCTTTCTTCGAATTCGATTGCGAAATATCGCGCAACTATCTGTTTTTATTGAATCAGCGCGAAATGTCTTCCGGGTCATCTGTCCCAGCTGTTGAAATTGTGATATCAATTTGATATCTTTATTTCACCACCTGCCGGGAGGCCGCCATGAACGAACGCTCGTATTCCGCACCATCGGGTATTCCTGCGCTGATCACCCTGATCGCGCTGCTGCTGCTCGACGGCGCCTGGCTGGTCAACTCGATCCAGAACCACACGGTGTGGGCGATCATCACCGCCATCCTCGCCGGTATCGTCTTGCTGATCGCGCTCACCGGTTTCTTCACCGTCGCGCCAAACGAGGGCAAGGTGCTGCAGTTCTTCGGCCGTTATGTCGGAACCGTGCGCGACGCCGGCCCGCGCTGGACAAATCCGTTCTACAGCAAGCGCGGCGTGTCCTTGCGCGTTCGCAATTTCGAGTCGAGCAAGCTCAAGGTCAACGACCTAGACGGCAATCCGATCGAGATCGCCGCGGTCGTCGTCTGGCAAGTCGTCGACACCGCGGAGGCTTTGTTCCAGGTCAACGACTACGAAGACTTCGTGCATATCCAGAGTGAGTCGGCGCTGCGCGCGATGGCGACGAGCTATCCTTACGATTCGCACGATACCGGGGCGCTGTCGCTACGCAGCCACGGCAAGGAAATCTCCGATCACCTGCAGCGCGAAATCCAGGAGCGGCTTTCAAGCGCCGGCGTCAGCGTCATCGAGGCGCGCATCACGCATCTGGCGTTCGCGCCGGAAATCGCCCAGGCGATGCTGCAACGCCAGCAAGCCAGCGCGATCATCGCCGCGCGCACGCGCATCGTCGAAGGCGCGGTCAGCATGGTCGAGATGGCGCTCGACCAGCTGCAGAAGCGCGGTGTCGTGAATCTCGACGAGGAGCGCAAGGCGGCGATGGTGTCGAACCTGCTGGTCGTTCTGTGCGGCGAGCGCGGCACCCAGCCGATAGTGAATACGGGGACGTTATACGGGTGATCGTCCTTGATCACGAAGATCAAAGAGCGGCTATCCGTGGCCGCACTCGTGGTTTGTGTGATCGTCCGTGATCACGAAGGTCACGAAGCGGCCATCCATGGCCGCACTTTGGGTAAGAGCCGCCCTCTATGAGCTCTGAGAAAAAGGCATATGCGTTGCGCATCAGCGCCGAGGTGCTCGACGCGGTGCAGCGATGGGCCGATGACGAGCTGCGCAGCGCGAATGCGCAGATCGAGTACGTGCTGCGCGAAGCGCTGCGCAAGAACGGGCGGCTCAAGACCGACGCAAGCGGCGCGTTCGCTCCGACGAGACCGAAGAAATGACGAAGCCGGGAAAGTTCGCGAACCAGACGCCTGCGCACGTTGCACCTGCCGGCCTGGCCGAAGGGACGATCCGCATCGAGCATGACCGCAAGCGCCTTGCGCTGGCCGCGCTGGCGAGTGGCCTCGCCGTCCTGATCATTCCCTGCACGTTCTTCGCCGGCAACCTGCATCGGGCGCAAATTGCGCCGGCGTGGACGCTGGCGCCCCTGGGAGTGGCGGTACTCGTCGCCGCCCTCGGCTTCGTGCGCAGCATCATTCGCTTGCAGGACGGCGACCCGGCGCTGGTGATGTCGCCACGGGGCCTGGATTTCCGACCGTCCCTGTTCGGCCAGATCGTCCGGATTCCGTGGAAGGCCATTCGCGGATTCAAGTCGCGCAGCTACAAGCAGCAACGCTTCATCGTATTGCAGGTGGACGACATCGATCGCTATGCGCCGCGCGTCGGGTTTGCCGGGTGCCTGCGCCGCATCGGCAGACGGCGGCTGAGCATGGACCAGATCACCTTCAGCACGCCAATGGCGAAGTCGGCCTGGAATGACCTCGAAGCCATGCTGCGCCGCTATCTCGAGCAGTACGGCCGCCCGGGCGCGAGCAACTCGAGCCAAAACGATACCCGCGCGAGCGTCGCCGGTCTCACCTCTCGAAACCTGAAATCCAGGAGCCTGCCATGACCCAGACAGATCGTTACCTGACCATCAGCGCAACGGCATTCGCCGTGGTCGCGATCGCACATGTCGTGCGCGCGATCGAGCAATGGACCATCGTCATCGGCCCGTGGCCCGTGCCGATCGCGCTATCGTGGATTGCCGCTGTTGCGACGGCGGGACTCAGCGGCTGGGCGTTCTCGCTGCTGGGCGGGCGTCAACGCTGACGCTGCGGCGTAACTTCGCTAAGCTCACGGCGTGACCACAGACTTGCCAGTGTCTCCGCCACCGAGCGCCGATGCCGACGCCTGCCTCGCGGCGGCCCGCGAGCTGGGTGTGCCGCGCGACTATGCAAGAACGCGATCGCTCAAGCGCGTGCGCGAACCGGCGCGGCTCAATTTCATCGGCGACGACATTCACGCGCGCCCGCAGTGGCTGGCGGCGCGCGCGGCGCGCGCGTGGGCGCGCTTGCGCAGCGCCGCAGAAAATGACGGAGTTCAACTGCAGGTGGTGTCGGCATTTCGCAGCATCGAATACCAGCTCGGCATTTTGCGGCGCAAGCTCGAACGCGGCCAGTCGATCGAACAGATTCTCGCCGTCAGCGCCGCACCGGGCTACAGCGAACACCATTCGGGACGGGCGCTCGACCTGACGACACCGGGATTTGCGCCGCTCGAAGAGGAATTCGAGCACTCGGCCGCATTTGCCTGGTTATGCACAAATGCACAAAGATACAATTTCCACCTTAGCTTTCCACGCGGCAATGCCCATGGGATTGCCTACGAGCCATGGCACTGGTGCTGGCACGGCAAGCGCGCTCGATAGTCGATTCCTGCTGTCCGTCGACACCCCTATCCTTCCGCTTGCCGCACGAGACGCCACGCAGTCGAGGCAGGCGGTCGCGCTCGACCTCTCCCGATAAAGGGAGAGGCCGGAAGACTGGCGTAAGCGTCTAGTGAAGCGGCGTGAAATCCAGTTCGGTCTTGCCCGCCGCAACCGCGTCGGCAACCGTAATCGCCAACGGGTGATAGCGGTTGGTCAGCCACAGCGGCAACTGGTCGGCATAGTTCGGACTGCCGAGAACGCCGCTGTTGCCGCCCGGAATGACCTCCGCCGCGACGATCGTGGATTGCATCTCGCCGACGAAGCGGCGCGCCGGTCCGGAGCCGAACATGAAGCTGTTCGCTCCCGTGCCGCGCAGGTTGTAGTCGGCGACGTTGACTGTCTGCCACGCACCGCTGCGCGCTAGACCCGGCAAACCGGCAGCGAGGTCGGTGAAACCATATGGACTGGTGAACCCGTTCTGTCCCGGGATGCTGAATGGCCCGCCCAACGGATGCTTGAACACGATCCGGTGCAGCACGCCCCAGCGATAGTCGTTCTGATTCGTCGACTTGCCGAACGCCGGTGCCATCGCGTCGCTGGCGAGCTGATCGAGTGCGTTCTTCATGCTGCCGAGCAGGACGAAATCACGCGCGGACGCCGGGTCCGGAGCACCGGGCGCGTTGAAGAACGGCAATCCGGATGCGCCGTGGCCTTGCAGGGTCGGGAAAGCGTCGAGCAGCCACTTCAGACCCGTGAAGGCGTCGCTGGTGCCGGGCAGATAGTTCTGCAGGCCCACGGCCGTCAGCGTCACATCGATCGTGTTGTGCAACGCATAACTGCGCCATGTGGCCCATAGCGTCGCCGCAACGCTCGCGTCGACCTCGGCCTGGCTCGGCGGCGCCAGTGCCAGCGGATTGTCGCCCGGATCGAATCCGGCCTGGATGCCGGTCGGGCTCGAATAGTCCCAGGCGCGCAGACGCCCGATCGCCTCGCCGATACGCGGATCGGAAGCCAGGCCAGCAAGCTGACTCCAGGCGCCCTTGGATAGCGCATGATCGTACGCCGCAAGCAGATACGGCAGCACGAGTTCGGCATCGAGCGACTGCGTGTTGGCCTGCAACGCCTGCATGTCGGCGACCGTTATCTTGTGCCCGCCCGCAATGTAACCCTGCAGCACGCGGTCGATCCGGCCGATGCGCCAGGCATCCTCGCCACCGGGGCCGAGATAGTAGATTCCGCCGCCCGGACGCGCCTGGTTCAACGCATTGTTGTCGAGCGAGTATCCGATCGGATCGTTGTT
>DASSGP010000168.1:0-2006 GCA_035693405.1 Rudaea sp.
TTATTTGAGGAACGCAACACTAGCTTTCAACTTGGGGACTGGAGCGTCATGAAGATCAGGGGCATGAATATCAGGGACATGTGTTCCTTTCCTACAGCACTGACCGCTTGCGTACGCCGGCTGCAACTGGCTTGCGGCGTGTTGGCAGCATTGCCAGCCGCGTCGCTCGCGGCCGACCATGTTTTCGCCGACGGATTCGAGCGCTTCTGGAAGTTGTCCGCGCCGGACGTCACGATCGCATCGACCGACAACTCGGTCTGGAATTCGCTCAAGACGCGCTGCGATTCCGATCTCGATACGGTCATCACCGACATCTACGCCGGATTCGATTGGCGCCAGGCTGCGCAGGACTACGGACTTTGCTATGCGGCCGGCACCTTGCGCGGCGACCCGAAAGCGCCGGTCTATTCGAAGAAGGCCGTGGCGATCCTGAAGACGCTCGCGCGCACGTTCCCGGTGATCGCGCCGAACCAGAACCACCAGTTCATCGGCTTTGGCGACGGCACCAGGAAGACGTTCCCGTTGCCGATGACACCGCTGGCAGGCACGAGCGTTCGCGTCTTCACGAATACCGCCAATGTGCTCACGTACGACTACACCTCCACGACACAGGCGGATGTCACGAACGAATTCAGTTCCGATAAGCTGTATCCGGTGCTGCGCGTCAGCAGCACGACGGCTGGCGCGACTTCGAACGCCGCACCCGAGTTCGTCAAGGAAATCGACTGGCATGTCTCGATGCGCGACGAAGTCAATGGCAGCAGCGAGTTCAATGTGCTGCACTGGCTCGGTGCCAACCACCCGAACGGAACGTACTACGTCGCGACGAACTTCAACGCGAATGACAGCGAAGCCGCGAACGGCAGTTTCAGCGTGAGCGGCACGACGCTCACGTTCACGACGGCGCCGGCGAACGGCAAAGCCGTGTTCGTCGAGTATGTCGGCACCGACTACACCCAGACCAGCAACCTCATGGGCGGCGTCGAATCGGTCAAGCCGGACGGCCCCGGCTACAACATGCGCGCGATGAACGTGGGCCTGGCTTACGGCTACGACACGGTACGCCAGTCGCCCGACCTGACCGGCGCGCTGCGCCAGGAATTCTATACCGTGCTCAATGGGCAGCTCGACTGGTACACGGCGGCCGGATACGAGGGCCCGGATCTGTACGAGAACCCGATCGGCAACTACTACATTCGCGGCTATCTGACCGGCGCGATGTTCACTGCCTACGCCACCGATTCGGACAATCCGCGCGCGCTGCCCGGCGGCGACCTCAAGCCGCTGGCGAGCACGTTGCTGCACCAGACGTTCGACCTGATGCAGGCCGATCTTCCGGGTGGCTATGGCCCGCAGGGCACGTACTCGGAGGGCACGAACTCCGACATGCTGCAGCTCTACGACCTGTGGAAGCGGCTCACGGCTGCCGACGGCGCAACCGAGGATCTCGCGCCGCAGCTCGAGTGGACCGCGAATCTCGTGCCGGCCACGATCCACGGAACCAAACCCGATCGCGTCACGTTCTACGACGGCGGCGACTGGAACGATCTGCCTGCGACTCCGCTGGAAAGTTCCATGCTGGCTTTCATCAAGTACCTGCCGACGCATCCGATGGTGCCGTACGCTCGTCAGCTGCTCTCGGATATCGGATCGCCGGTCGCCGGCACCAAGACCGACTACAAGAGCGGCGGCACCGCGTTTCCGCTTTCGTACAACGCCAAGTTCACCGGGCCGGTCTATGCGCGCTCCGACTGGAGCACGTCCGCCGTCTGGATCAGCCTCGCGGCCGGACCGGTACTCGAGGACCACCAGCATCTCGACCAGGGGCACTTCACGCTGCAACGCGGCGCCGACTATCTGCTGATCAACTCCGGCGGTTACGGCATGCTGGACACGCTGCCTTGGCACAACACGCTGGGTTTCGACGATACCGGTGCGGGCGACCACATCGTCTATCCGCCGGGACAAGGCTATTGGGGGCCGGACGCGAAGATCAGCCGCTTCGA
>DASSGP010000169.1:0-5435 GCA_035693405.1 Rudaea sp.
GCCGAGCATGTGCCCGAGCGGCGCATCGGTTTTGCCTGCGGCACGCTGACCTCGGGTCTTACCGTCGGCATTCTGCTCGGCTCGCTGATCGCTGGCGCGGTCAACAATGTATACAGTGCGGCCGAGGTGCAGGCATGGGCCTGGCGCATCCCGTTCCTTGCCGGCGGCGCATTCGGTTTCCTTGCCGTGTTCCTGCGCCGCCTGCTGGCCGAGACGCCGATATTCGAGGAATTGCGCCGGCGCCGCGCGCTGGTCGAGGGCTTGCCGCTGAAGGTCGTGCTCGCCGGCCACGGCGGCGCTGTGGTCATGTCGATGCTGCTGACCTGGGTGCTGACCGCAGGCATCGTCGTCGTGATCCTGATGACACCGACGTTGCTCGCGCAGCTCTACTCGATTCCGCCCGCGCGAACGCTGACGGCCAATACGTTCGCGACGCTCGGGCTGTGCGCCGGCTGCGTCGCCTATGGCCTGCTCGCCGACCGCATCGGCGCGGCGCGCGCGCTGCTGCTCGGCTGCGTGACCCTGCTTGTCGCGACCTACACGCTCTATCTCGGTGTCGGTCGCGCGCCCGAGTACCTGTTTCCCCTGTATGCGTTGACCGGCTTTTGCGTCGGTGTCGTCGGCGTCATTCCGACCTTGCTCGTCGCGGCGTTTCCCGCGGCCGTGCGCTTCTCCGGCATCTCGTTCGCCTACAACGTCGCCTATGCGGTCTTTGGCGGCCTGACGCCGCTGGTCGTCGCCGCATTGATGAAATCGGTCGCGCTCGCGCCGGCGCACTACGTCGCGGCGCTGTGCCTGGTCGGCGTTGCGGTCGCCCTGGTCATCGCCCCGCGGCGCGCGGCATCCGCACCATCGTCTGCATAAGGTGCTCGAGCACGGCGGCGGCGTCGGCGCAGCGGCCGGTGTGCACCGGCGAGGTCTGGATCAGCGCGCTCCGCGGTGCGGTCAGCCAGTCGAAGCGTTCGCGCCGCGACAGCGCGCCGAGCGGCCCGGCGGCCGCACCGCCGGCACAGATCGCCGGGATCGCCGCCAGGTGCGCGCGTACCGTCGCCAGATCCACCTGCGGATCGAGCGCAACGAGCCGCGCCTCGTCGAGTTCGATGCGCGCCTCGAGGGTGCCGCTGTCCTGGCACGCGACGATGATGCCGGCGTTGACGAACTCCGCGCGGTCGACGCGCGGCACGACGCGAATCACGGCGTAGTCATACGTTGCGTGCACGAAGCGCTTCCTCCGCGTATGCACGCGGGGCCTGCAGGCGCCGCGTCAGGTAATCAAGATACGCCGAGCGCTGCGCCGTTGCGTCGGCGAACGGCGCGCTGCCGTCGAGCCAGCCGGCCGGTATGGCGCCGACGATGCCGGCGAGGATCCGCGGAGTGAGTTTCTCCGCCATCGTCGCGTCGACCTCGGCCAGCTTCGCCGCGAACGGCAGCAGCACGTGGTCCCTGGTCCGGCTGAACGGATCGACGCTGCGTTCGAGATAACCGTCCCAGTGATGATGGAAATACAGCGCCGCGCCGTGGTCGATCAGGTGCAGCCGGCGATGCCAGACCAGCATGTTGGTGTTGCGCGCGGTGCGGTCGACGTTGCTGACATAAGCATCGAACCAGACGATGCGCGAGGCAAGGTCGGCATCGGGCTTGTCGACCAGCGGGTCGAAGGTCAGCGAGCCGGGCAGGTAATCCAGGGCGAGATTCAATCCCGCGCTGGCGCGGATCAGATGCTGGATCTCCGGGTCGGGTTCGGTGCGGGCGAGATCGCCGTCGAGGTCGACGAACACGATCTCGGGCACGGCCAGATCCAGTGCACGCGCGATTTCGCCGGCGACGAGTTCGGCGATCAGCGCGCGCGGGCCCTGGCCGGCACCGCGGAACTTGAGCACGTACAGGCCCTGATCGTCGGCTTCGATGATCGCGGGCAACGAGCCTCCCTCGCGCAGGGGCGTGACGTAGCGGGTGGCGGTGATCGTGCGCAAGTGCATGGCGCCATGATCGGCGATCGATGCGTGTGCGCGCAAACCGCGGATGGCGCGAACGCGCGGGCATCGCCATAATCCGGGCTGGACCGACAGGGGACTTCCGCATGACCGGCAACGTCGAAAGCTATCCGGCGCGCCCCGTCGCGGCCACCGCGGGCAACTCGCCAGTCCGCATCCTGTTCGCCAGCCTGATCGGCACGACGATCGAGTTCTTCGATTTCTACATCTACGCCACCGCGGCGGTGCTGGTGTTTCCGAAACTGTTCTTCCCTGCCGGCGATCCGGCTTCGGCGCTGCTGCAGTCGCTGGCGACGTTCGCGCTGGCATTCTTCGCGCGTCCGGTCGGCTCGGCATTGTTCGGCCACTTCGGCGATCGCATCGGGCGCAAGACGACCCTGGTCGCGGCGCTGCTGACAATGGGATTTTCCACCGTCGCGATCGGCCTGCTGCCGACCTACGCGTCCATCGGCATTGCCTCGCCGCTGCTGCTGATGTTGTGCCGCATCGGCCAGGGCATCGGTCTGGGCGGCGAGTGGGGCGGCGCGGTGCTGCTGGCGACGGAAAACGCGCCGCCCGGCAAGCGCGCTTGGTACGGCATGTTCCCGCAGCTCGGCGCGCCGCTGGGATTCTTCTGTTCGACCGGTGTCTTCCTGTGGCTCAGCAGCGGCCTGAGCGACGCGCAGTTCTTCGCGTTCGGCTGGCGCATCCCGTTCCTGGCCAGCGCTGCGCTCGTCGGCGTCGGCCTTTACGTGCGCCTGAAATTGAGCGAGACGCCGGCATTCCTGCGCACGCTGCAGCACAACGAACGCGTGCGCGTGCCGATCCTGATGGTGCTCGCGCGCCACGGGCGCGAGCTCGTTCTCGGCATGTTCGCCTCGCTGTCGACCTTCGTGCTGTTCTACCTGATGACCGTGTTCGCGCTGAGCTGGGCGACGACCGCCCTGGGTTATGCGCGCAAGGATTTCCTCGAACTGCAGATGATCAGCGTCGTGCTGTTCGCGATCGGCATACCGCTGTCGGCGTTGTTCGCCGACCGGCGCGGGCGGCGCACGATGCTGCTCGCGGCCAGCGCCCTGATTTTTGCCTTCGGCCTGATGTTCGCGCCGCTGTTCGCCTCGCAGGCCGGGGGCGGTTCATTCGTGTTCCTGGCGATCGGCATGTTCCTCATGGGGCTCACGTACGGTCCGCTCGGCACCGCGCTGGCCGAATTGTTCCCGACCCAGGTGCGCTACACCGGCGCCTCGGTCGCGTTCAATCTGGCCGGCATTGTCGGCGCATCGCTGGCACCGTATATCGCAACCTGGCTGGCCGGAAAGTACGGCCTGCACTACGTCGGCTACTACCTCGCGCTGGCTTGCGCGCTGACGATCGGCGCGCTGCTGCTGATCGAGCACGACCATCCGGATCATGATCGTCCCGATCGCGATCCGGCCAAGCGCTGAACGCGATCGGCCACGATGCTCTGGTGAAAAACGGCGGCGCAATTGGATTGCGCCGCCGAAGTCGGCCACTCAGGTGCCGTACACGCGTACCACGTCAAAAGAAAATAATGCCGCCCAATATGTACGTCTGTTCGTCGGCGGAATTGCCATTCCATGCCTTGGATTTGCCATCGACGTATTCGCCGACCAGGGTGATGCTCTTGGTCAGGCTGTAGTAGACGCCGAACACGCCGGACTTGTTCTGCTTGACCAGGTTGCTGGCGTACTTGTTGTTGAGCGGGTTGATCACGAGTTTTTCGTCGTCAGCCAGATCCAGTTTCGACTCGCCATAACTCGCGCCCAGCTTGAGCTTGTCGAACTTGTAGGTCAGCTGCGCGTAGCCGCCTTGCGAGTCGCGCTTCTCGCCGGATGCGGAGGTCGGCAGGATCAGCAGGCCTGTGGTGCCGATGCCGCTGCCGGTATAACCGTACAATACGCCCTCGAACCCGCCGATGCCGAGCTTGATGCCGGCATCCCACGAATTGCCGGTGAAGCTCGTGTCGGCACCGATGCCGTTGGCTGCAATGTCGGCCGACGTGGCCTTGGCTTTCTGGCTGACGACATCCAGCCAGACTTTGCCGGTCAGTTCGTCGTTCTTGGCTTCACCCCACGCGAAGTTCACGCCGGCCTGGAACTGAGGCTCGTCGTGGCCGGTATAAGTGGCGGAACCGACCGCATCGAGCGGCTGGAAAATACCGGCGCTGAAGTTGAAGCCGCCGAAGTTCGGCGTCGAGTAGGTGATCTGCGGAATCCAGTCCGTGTAGATGTAGCCGATGCCGATGCGGCCCAGACTCGTGTTGCCCGGCGCGGAATTGTTGCCGACCGAGCCGACGCCGAGCAGGGTCATGTCGTCGAGGATCGCGTCCTTGGCATAGATGCCGATATCGCGGCCCATCTTCACCGTACCCCAGCTCGCGTCGCCAAACGTGAAGAACACCTGGCGAGCGTCGATGCCGGGAGTCTGCAGCGCTGCCGGCAGACCCGCGCCGTTGACGCCGGCCGCCGCCGAACTGTTGATGCCCGGATACAGGCCGATCGTCACGCCGACGTCGAGATCGCCCTGGCGCGAGGTCGCGCTGAACACCAGCGCCGCGGGGAGCAGGCCGTTGCGCACGGCCGCGCTGTCGCTGCCGGTGCAGGCGAGACCGCCGGTTATGAGAGTCGTCGACGGGGGGCCGTCGTCGCATCCGGCGCCGACGTAGAACGCATTGACATTGCCCGAGATATCGACCTTCCAATCGCCGGCGGTGAAATCGATGCCGGCCAGCGCCTGTACAGCGGGAATCAGCCACAGTGCCGCGCCGATTGCGGTGACGAGTCTGGTACGCGTTTTCATACTCCCTCCACTCTGTGATGGTTTTGATGAGTTTTCGGGCCGCTGCATCGCCTTGCGATCCTGCGATTTCGAAACGCAGGATCGAAAAGCCATGCGGCAACCCGTGTTTGCCCAGGTGGAAAGTTTTCCGGTGCAGCAGCGGCGCGTTATTCGGGGCGGACTCCAACGCAAAGTGACAGGCACGCCGTGCAGCATCGCGGGACTTTCCAGCCGCCGGGCGAGCAACACGTCCGGCCGAGCAGCGGGCTGAAACGCAAGAGCTGTACCAAGCGCTCGATGCGGCAGCGCAGCGAGAAATCACGCGCGCGCGATCTCGCCGCCGCGAAAGCAGCAATTCGTCGAGGAAAGAATTTCCAAACAAGGTGTTGGCGCGATCGGGCGCCGCCGCGCCGGGCCCGGAATCCGTATCTGCAATGCGCTGCCGCGATCGACTTACTGTTGCGGGTGCGCCACCGCAATCCCCGTTAATGATCCGTTAATGACACACGCATCGGAACTGTGACATTCCGAACTTGTAGCACATTGCGCAAATGCAACAATCTGCCAATTGCAGCGCCGAGGTGTTCAGGGGGGCGCTTGATTGCGTCCGGACAGCAGACGCCGCAACTCGTCTTTCTCGCCGGCGTCGAGCCCGGGCTGCTG
>DASSGP010000170.1:0-8440 GCA_035693405.1 Rudaea sp.
TTCTTCGACAGCGTCATGGTCATGACCGACGATGCGGCGAAGCGCAGCAACCGCCTCGCTCTGCTCGGCCGTTTGCGCAGCATGTTCCTGCACGTCGCCGACATTTCGCTGCTCCCCGTTCCGGAACGAGCAAGATCGGATTCACCAGCGCAATAACAAAAGCTTAACCTCACTGTCAATCCGATGAGCCCGCTGCTACAGACATACGAAATTAATCGTATATGCAGCAGCCCGCGCTGGCGGTAGAATAAAATGCAATGCGCGGCCGGGGACCGACGGCAACAGCCCGCATTCCAGGTCATGATTAGTTAACTGTCGCTGCCGCAAGGTTGCGTCGAAATATTCAATTCGGAGATTTTCCATGCGCATGTCGACCCTGTTCGCGCTGATTTTTCTGGCGCTGCTCGCGGGCTGCAATTCGTCAACCGCTCCGGCGCCGCAGGCACCGGCTGCCAAGCCGATAGCCGATCACATCGACGGTCGCGTCATGCTGCGTGAGCCACGCGAGCTCAGTGCGCAATCGAAGCTGGAGTTGAAGATCGCCGACGTTGCGCAGCCTGACGTGGTGCTGGCGCAGACAACAGTCAGTCCGGCCAACCAGCCGCCGATCGTATTCCACCTGCCGATCGATGTGAGCAAGGTCGACCCGAAGCGCACCTATGCCGTCGAGGCGCTCCTGACCGACGGCGATCGCCGTTACCTGCCGGTACTCCAGTACCCCGTGTTGACGCACAACGCGCCGTCGATTGTTGAAGTCGTCGTTGCGCCGGAGCCGACACCGGCGGAAAAGATGTACGAGGACTTCAAGAAGACGCTCGGCCAGATTGGCGGCATGAAATCGATCAATGGCAGCGCGTTGAACGACAATGCCTCGGTCGCGTGGGATGCGTTCGTGCAGGGCACGAATGCCGGGCCGAAAGTGCGCGTGGTGCGCGAAATCACCGACCTGGACGGCGACAAGGGCCGCATCACCTACAAGATGGCCTACCAGAACGACAAGCCGTGGGTCGCGGTCAAGGAAGAGGCGCCGGCGGGCTCGAATCACCCGTTCGCCACGACGCGCGTCGGCTGGGACGACAACGGCCAGCTGGTCCTGAAGGAACACAGTGCCGGCGGCCAGAACAGCGAGGTGTCGGGCGACGACGCGAAAGCGATCTACGAGCACGCCCGCCAGGCACTGGCGACCGCACAGACCAAGGTGCCGAAGAAGTAGCCCTATCCGCGGCACTCCGCGTTCATCGCGTCAGCGCCCTGGATCGGACGTTTGTCTTGAACGCGGATGAACGCGGATAGGCACGGATGTTCGCGGATAGAGCCTCTTCAGAGTCGCAATCTCGTTGCATCCGGTTCTTTCGCCCTATCTGCGGCATCCCTGATCATCCGCGTCAGAAGACGGATACACGCGGATGTTCGCGGATAGAGTACGCAACCTCGATCCGCCCCGTTTCTTTCGCTCTATCCGCGGCATTCCGTGATCATCCGCGTTCATCCGCGTCAAGCATGCGTTGTTCAAGCGCAACCGCGGATGCGTTCACGCCACGCGACGATGCGCGTGGCGTTTCAGATGCACGAGCAATAGCGAGATCGCGGCCGGCGTGATGCCGGAGATTCGCTGTGCCTGGCCCACGGTTTGCGGCCGCGCGCGCTGCAGTTTCTGCACGACCTCGGCGGACAGGCCGGCCAAGCCGGCGTACTCGAAGTCGGATGGAATCGTGGTTTCCTCGTGTCGACGCTGACGCTCGATCTCGTCGTTCTGGCGCGTCAGATAGCCGGAATACTTGACCGCGATTTCGACCTGTTCGGCGACTCGCACGTCGTCGACCCCGGGACCCAGCGTGGCCACCTGCATCAGCTGCGCATAGCCCAGTTGCGGCCGGCGCAGCAGATCGAGCGCGCTGGATTCGCGTGAAACGGCGACGCCGAGTGTTGCCTCGAGTTGCCGGCCGAGCGCGTTTCCGGGCGCCGCCCACAGTGCGCCGAGCCGCTGTGTTTCGCGCTCGATGGCGTCGCGCTTGCGGCAGAACGCGGCGAAGCGCGCGTCGTCGAGACTGCCGAGTTCGTAACCCTTCGCGGTAAGCCGAAGATCGGCGTTGTCCTCGCGCAGATGCAGCCGGTATTCGGCGCGCGAGGTGAACATCCGGTACGGCTCGTTCGTTCCGTTCGTGATCAGATCGTCGATCAGGACGCCGATATAGGCTTCGTCGCGCCGCGGCGTCCAAGGCGGTTGCTGCTGCGCGGCGCGCGCGGCATTCAGTCCGGCAATGAGACCTTGCGCCGCGGCTTCTTCGTATCCGGTCGTGCCGTTTATCTGGCCGGCGAAATACAGGCCGCCGATCGCGCGCGTTTCGAGGCTGGCCTTCAGACCGCGCGGATCGAAGAAGTCATATTCAATCGCGTAGCCCGGACGCGTGATGTGCGCGCGCTCGAAGCCCTTGATCGAGCGCACGAGTTCGAGCTGCACGTCGAACGGCAGCGATGTCGAAATCCCGTTCGGATAGATCTCGCTCGTTTCCAGTCCCTCGGGTTCAACGAAGATCTGGTGCGATGCCTTGTCGGCGAAACGCACGACCTTGTCCTCGATCGACGGGCAGTAGCGCGGGCCGATGCCTTCGATCTTGCCGGTATACAGCGGCGACCGATCGAGCGCCGCGCGAATGATGTCGTGGGTGCGTTCTGACGTGTGCGTGATCCAGCAGCTGATCTGGCGCGGATGATCGGCAGCTGTCCCGACAAACGAAAAAACCGGAGCCGGGTCGTCGCCCGGCTGTTCGGCGAGCACGCTGAAGTCGATCGAGCGGCCGTCGATGCGCGGCGGGGTTCCGGTCTTCAACCGGTCGACGCCAAGCTTCAGCTCACGCAGCCGCTCGGCGAGCCGCTGTGCGGGCGGGTCGCCGGCACGCCCGCCGGCGTAGTTGGCGAAGCCGATATGGATCTTGCCGGCCAGGAACGTGCCCGCCGTCAGCACGACCGTGGCGGCGCCGAAGCGCAGACCCATCTGGGTGACGACCCCGGTCACACGACTGCCCTCGAACGTCAGATCGTCGACCGCCTGCTGAAAGATCGACAGGTTCGCCTGCGACTCGAGCTCGCGCCGCACCGCGGCCTTGTACAACGCGCGGTCGGCCTGGCAACGCGTCGCCCGAACGGCGGGACCCTTCGAGGCATTCAGGGTGCGCCACTGGATGCCTGCCCGGTCCGCCGCGCGGCCCATGAAGCCGCCGAGCGCGTCGATCTCCCTGACCAGATGCCCCTTGCCGATGCCGCCGATCGCCGGATTGCAGCTCATCTGCCCGAGCGTCTCGATGCTGTGGGTCAGCAGCAAGGTGCGCGCGCCAACCCGCGCTGCGGCAAGCGCCGCCTCGGTTCCAGCGTGACCGCCGCCGACGACGATCACATCGTATTGAGTCTGCTCTGTGTGCATTTTTACCGAGTCGTCCGGGCCCGCGGCCGCAGCGCGCAGCGAAGGCGCGCATTTTAACCGACCGGCCGCCAAGTGGCATGGCATGTGTCTTGCTGCAGTATCCGCGCACTCACGACGACACGCGGCGCAACGCGCTGTACGGTTGGGCTCAGGGGCCGACCAGTGTACGCGGGAGGAAGCTAAAGGAAGAACGAATTCTGAGGAAGGAAGGCTGGCGCCCGGCGGTCTTAGGAACAGGGGGAATCCAAGAGGACCGTATGCCGGGCGCCAGTAAGCGATTCGTTTGCCGCAGGGTTCCCGTCCCTCTGTGCGGCAGCGCGCCTGTGCGCGCAATTCAAAACACGACTATAGGATAACTACAGGCGGGGTTAGGAAACTGTGAATGCAGTCACGGGCCGATATTCGACGTGAACTGCAGATCCGGGCGACCTTGCCAAGAGACCCTGTTTCCGGCCGACGGCCGCCCCATTCCAACCTTGCCTTGGCATAAGTTCTGCACTCTTTGCGGTGAAGGGAATGTGAAGGAGTGCGCCATGCTTGCCAACGTTACATCGCTGACGGTCAACCCGATGTTCCTGCATCACGACCTGCTCATCGAGCTGGGCCGCCTCGAGACTGCGATCGAGAACATGCGCAGCCGCCTGCCTGCAAACGATTGCGGCGACCTGACGGTGCTCGAGACCCGTCGCTCGGCCATCAGCCACACGCTGCAGCGCCTGTCGGCCTGAGTCTTTGACGGCGGACACGCGGCGCGGAGGTGACGCGCTGTCGCTGACGGCGCCCTTCGAAATCGTGCCGCGCCACGCCAAGGCGCTGCGCAACCTGGCGCCGCCGGCAGCGCAAATCCTGACCGTGATTCCGCAGCGCCGCCTGACCGGCGGACTCGTCGTTCGCGCCAGCAGAATTTCCGGGCCATCCCGTTTCGCTTAACATGGTGGCCATGCCCGCCATCGTTTCTTCCCCGATCATTTCTTCCTCGATCATCTCTGCCGATTCCGTCCGTCAGGCCGCCGATCGCATCGCGCCTCATGCCCATCGCACGCCGGTGCTGCGTGCGCGTGGCATCGATGCGCTTGCGAACGCGACGCTGGCGTTCAAATGCGAGAATTTCCAGCGCGCCGGCGCGTTCAAGTTTCGCGGGGCGTGCAACTCGGTCTGGGCGTTGAGCGATGCGGTCGCGGCGCGCGGCGTCGTCACGCATTCGTCCGGAAATCACGGCGCCGCACTCGCGCTGGCCGCAACGACGCGCGGCATTCCGGCTCACGTCGTCGTGCCCGAAGACGCCATCGCATCGAAAGTCGCGGCGATCCGGGCCTACGGCGCAACGCTGCATTTTTGCGCGCCGACCTTGGCGGCGCGCGACGAAGCCGCCGACCGCATCCGCAGCGAAACGGGCGCGACGCTCGTGCATCCTTTCACCCATCCCGACGTGATCGCCGGGCAAGGAACCGCCACGCTCGAACTGCTCGAGAACACCGGCGCTGTCGACGCGCTGATCACTCCCGTCGGCGGCGGCGGTCTGATCAGCGGCAGCTCGGTCGCGGCGCATTCGATGCTGCCGAATTTGCCGATCTTCGCCGCCGAACCCGAGGGCGCGGCCGATGCCTACGAATCGCTTCGCCGCGGCGAACGCGTCACCGACATCGTTCCGCACACGATCTGTGATGGACTGCGCGCTGCGATCGGACCGATCGACTTCGAATTGATGCGCGCGCACGCTGTCACGATCCTGCCGGTCAGCGATGCCGAAACGATCGCCGCGATGCGATTGATCTGGGAGCGCATGAAGATCGTCGTCGAGCCGTCATCGGCAACCGTGCTCGCCGCGGTGCTGCGTTACAAGGAACACTTCGCCGGCAAGCGCGTCGGCCTGATCCTGACAGGCGGCAATGTCGACCTCAGCCGCCTGCCTTGGTCCGGTCTTGCGTGATCGCGGAAAAAAAGCGAAATTTTTAACGCGGATTACGCGGATCAACACGGATAAAAGCGGATTGATTCAAAATTGAAAAAATCGACTCGGACTCACGAGGTCCATTCAAGATCGAGCCCGCGGTTGGCACAGGCTCCAAGATCAAGGCGGATACCCAGCACATGTCACTTTAACTCTATTCCTTTTATCCGCTATCCGCTTTATCCGCTCTTATCCGTGTTGATCCGCGTAATCCGCGTTTAAAAATAAGCCTCTCAAACTGCCGAACCGCCTCAACCAGCGCGAGGACGCAGCACGCCGGCGAGTGCAGCGGCGATCAGGCCGATGCCGATTGCCTCGTCGAAATCGGGCACTTCGCCGAGCAGCACCCAGGCGAGCAATACACCGAGCAGTGGCGTCGCCAGACTCGCCATGCCGGCGATGCCGGCCGGCAGCCGCTCGATGACGAACAACCATAATGCCCAGGCGACCGCGGCCGCGAGCACGCTGTTGTAGATCAGAGCGCCGATCAATTCGCCGGACCAATCGATCGCGCGCTCAGTGATCAGCAGCGCGCCGATGACTACGACGATCGTGCCGAACAGCGCCTGCCAGGCAGTCAGCCGCAGCGGCGTGATGGCCTCGCGCTGGAACAGCCGCTTGGTCAGAACCGTGGCCAAACCCCAACAGCCGCCACCGGAGAGCGCAAGCAGACAGCTGTGCAGGCTGCCGATTTCGCGCCATGGCTCCATGACCAGCACGAGACCGGCGGCGGCCAGGCCGAAGCAGACCCATTGTCGCGGTCCGGGTCGTTCGCCGAGCAGCATCCAGGCAAACGCGATGACCCAGAACGGCATCGTGTAGGCCAGCAGCGCCATCTTGCCGGCGCCGCCTTCGACCAGCGACAGCTGCACGAGCAGCTGAAACGCGCCGGTCTGCGCGACGCCGATCAGGATCGAATCCCGCCACGGCGGCGGCGCCAGCGACTCGCCGCGCCACCACAGCAGCGCGAACAGCAGCGTCGTGCCGAACGCGGTGCGCAACGCGGAAAAGTCGAACGGCCCGATGTATTGCATCGCGCGTTTCATGACGATCCAGTTCAGGCTCCAGATCAGGCTCATCAGAGCCAGCGCGATCAACGCGGGGCGGCGGGAAGGAGTTGTGCTCATCGGTGAGGGTCTAGTTTCGTAAGAGCGCAGATTGAACCACGAAGGACACGAAGAACACGAAGGAAGCCGAAGAAATTCCGAAGAGAACGTTCATTCCATCCTGCTTCCTTTCTTCTTCGCGTTCTTCGTGTTCTTCGTGTCCTTCGTGGTTTAGTCTTGTTGCTCTACCCTGACGGATGTTCGACCATGGCCAAACCCGAACCGAAGCGCTGTTCCTGGGCCGGCGGCGACGCAGCGATGCGCGCCTATCACGACAGCGAGTGGGGCGTACCGCTGCACGACGACATGCGGCTGTTCGAGTTCCTCGTGCTCGAAGGTGCGCAGGCCGGGTTGAGCTGGAGCACCGTGCTGAACAAGCGCGCGGCCTATCGCAAGGCATTCCATGGTTTCGACATCGCGCGCGTCGCGCGCATGAGCGACGCCGCGCTGGACAAGCTGCTGCTGGATCCGGCACTGATCCGCAACCGGCTGAAGATCTATTCGGCGCGGCGCAACGCGCAGGCCGCGCTGAAAGTTATCGATGCAGTCGGCAGTCTCGATGCGTACTTCTGGTCGTTCGTCGACGGCAAGCCGATCGTCAACCGCTGGCGTGGCCGCGGCGACGTTCCGGCGCGCACCGCGCTGTCGGACAAGCTCAGCAAGGACCTGCAGAAACGCGGTTTCAACTTCGTCGGCTCGACGATCATCTATGCGCACATGCAGGCGACCGGCATGGTCAATGATCACTTCATTGAGTGCTTTCGCTATCGGCAGGTGGGAGGAGAGCGTTAGGTTCGCGCGCTGACGCGCGCTCGTTAGAAGAGCGACTCCGCTGGCGCCCTGACGAGGCCGCGAAGCGGCCGACCTAACGCTTCCCGGCCCGCGAGCCGCGCAGGCGATCGACCGAGAACGTAGCAATCTCGCCGCCCCCAGCGCGGCGCGGCTGGCCGGACTCCGGCGCCCACGCATGCGCGTAAATGACCTCATAGGTCGCCGGCAACTTTCCGTCGACGCGAAACGTCTCGTAAGCCTCCACGGCGCGCCGCCAGCGGCCACCGCCGGTGAGACCGCGCAAGCGCTTCGCGTCCGCGTTCGTCGCGCCGATCGCCTTGAGTTCGCGCATAAGCTTCGGCGCGTCGGTGTAGGTCAGTGTGAAATGCTCGGCGTCGAGCACCGGATCGCGAAAGCCGGCATGCAGCAGCGCGTCGCCAATGCGGCCGATGTCGGCGAACTGGCTGACGTGCGGCGCGCGATCGGCCTGCGCCCAGGCTTCGCGCAGCTCGTACAGCGTATCCGGCCCGAACGTCGACAGCGCAATGTATGCGCCCGGCCGCAGCACGCGGCGGAATTCGGAGAACAACGTCGGCACGTCATCGATCCACTGGATGCACAGGTTCGAGAACAGCACATCGACGCTGGCGTCGCCGAGCGGAAGCGCGCGCGCATCGGCGTTGACGCGCATCACCGGGCGCAGCCAGCCTGGTTTGATCTGGCACAGCATCGGCAAGGCCAGATCGAGCGCGACGACGCGCGCCGATTTCCAGCGCTGGCGCATCGTTGCGGCAGCCAGGCCCGGCCCACAGCCGACATCGAGCACGAGCTGCGGTGCGCCTTCGAGGTAATCCAGGCGCTCGAGCAGGCGCCGTTCGACTTCGTGTTGCAGGACGGCGTGTGCACCGTAGCTCGCTGCAGCGCGGCCGAACGCGCGGCGCACCTGGAGTGTATCGAGCGGCGGCGTCATCGGTCGCCGATCCGGTCGGCGAACGCGGCGATCGCGGCCGCCACCTCCGCCGCATGACTCAAGAACGGCGCGTGACCCGAAGCGATTTCGACAAACTCGCCGCGCGGACTGTGCTGCGCCGCCCAGCGTATCGCCGCGGGCGGAACGAGCCGGTCGCGCCGTCCGGCAATCCACAGATTCGGCAACGATAACGTCGACAGGCGGGCGCGCAGGTCGGTCGA
>DASSGP010000171.1:0-2802 GCA_035693405.1 Rudaea sp.
GCAACCTCGGCGTAGGCCAGCCGGTGGCGCAGATCCTGCGCCAGCCAGTCATCGAGCCGCTGCTCATCCTGCGGCGAAAGACGCCCGATCATCACTTGCGCGTGCCAGCGTGCCGCCATGTCGTTGATGGTTCGCATGTCCGTCATGATCCCCTCCGGTCAGAGACGAGGATCGCAGCGCTTTCCCCCAGCCTCTCGCACTGACAATCCACAACGCGCGCAAGGACGCGGACGCACGCGCTCGTCACGAAGGCGTTCATTGGCGACCTCGCCCGCGCAGGCGCGCGGCCAATTGCGCCAAGGCGCGCGTCAGATGGTTCTCGACTGTTTTCGGCTTGATGCCCAGTTTCGCCGCGATCTCCTTCTGCGAGTACCCTTCGATGCGGGCGAGCTGCAGAACCTCGCGCGCACGCGCGGGCAGGTCCGAGATCGCCTTGGTCACTGTCGCAACCTCCTGGTGAACGGCGGCGACGTGGTCGCTGCCCGGTGCCGGCTCGCATTCGTCCTGCGCGCCTGCGTGTTGCTGCGCGACCACGCGCCGGCGCAAGTTATCGCGCGCCAGATTGGCGGCCGCGTGGAACAGGAAGGCGCGCGGATGTTCGACGGTTCCCTGCCGCACGGCCGACAGCAGCCGTATCCCCGCTTCCTGCGCCAGGTCTTCCGCCAGTGCCGCTTCGCCGCACAGGCGCCGCAGGAACCGCGTCAGCTCCGTATAGCTTTGCGCATATACGCCGGCCGCAATTGCTTCGTCGCCTGGTTCGGCTTCCTCCGTCGCTGTCACGAGGAGGGAGCGCGCATGTGGTAAACGATCGGCAACTGCAATTCGACCTGCCCGACGCTTGCAAATTCATCAGGCAGCGGCGAGGCGCGTGCCAGCAGGTCGAGCGCCGCGCGGTCGAGCACAAGATGCCCCGAACTCTGCTCGACGCGCGCGTCGACCAGCCTTCCATCGGACATCAGCGTCACGCGCAGCTGGACCACGCCTTCGAGTCGAGCACGGCGCGCCTCCAATGGATACGTGCGGTAGCGCGCCAGCCAATCCACGACACGCAAACTGACCGGGCGCTCGCTTTCCTGCGGTTCCGGACGCTCGGCTTCGAGCGGCACTTCCGCGTTCCCAGCGGGACTCGACCGGACCGAAGCACTCTCGACGGTGGCGGCGGACTGTGTCGCCGGCTGCGCAGCGCTTGCGCGTGCGAGCCGATCGGACCATTGCTTGATCTTGCGTGCGGAGCTGTCCTGCCTGGGTTCGGCGTGCACTGCCGGTGATGCGGCCGCGGTCACCGGCCGCAGGCTTGGCGTCAGCTCGAGGCGCAGTTCGTGCTGCACCGGCCGCGGCTCCCGGGTCGACACGAATCGCCAGAGAACGCCGATCAGTGCCGCGTGCAGACACAAGGAGATCAGGAACGCTCTCGCGATGAAACGCGGGCCGGCCGCCGTTGCGGTCGAATCGGTCCAGCCATCAAGCTGTTGGCTCATGCGCGTTGCGTCATGGCTGATCCGTTTCGGGTGAGCACAATCGAAGTAGAGAATGCAAGGAGGGACCGAAGCTGACCGGGTCGCGCGCCACCTTCGTACACCGTAGAACGAAAAAAAACGATCCAACTCGACAAGCGCCTGGCAAGGAACTGCCCGCGGCGGTCTCCGGCCCCGTCGACCCGAAACCGTGGGCCGACAGCCAATTGGGGGAAAGACGACGCCAGGACGTCTTCTCGCGCACAGCCGGACATCTCTGCGATGTCTGGCCCAAATGGTGTTGAAACCGGGTTCCAGTTGCGGCTGGAGTCTGGTCGGCGGCTGCTGCGACTGCGTGGACCAAGAGTTTCCGCAGCACCAATCCTGTGGCAGCGAGTCGGCACCCGCACGATCGTCAGAAGAAGACCCAGTAATCGGAGAATCAAATGTTCAGTGCTTTACGCGCAATCAAATTTTCCGGCCAGCCGTTGGCAGCCGTGGTCCTGCTCGCATCTTGCACCACGGCGGGCGCCGTTACGTTCACCGAATTCAAGCTATCAGACCCGGCTTCCTGGCCGACCAGCATCGTCGCCGGACCAGACGGCAATCTGTGGTTCACCGAAGACCTCGGCAGCAAGGTCGGCAGGATCACGCCTCAGGGTCAGATCACGGAATTTCCGTTGACCGGGCGTTACCCGACTCCGATGGCCATCGCCGTGGGCAGCGACAGGAACTTGTGGTTTCTGAACTATGACAGGATCGGCAAGATGACTGTCGCGGGCCAGCTGACCGAGTATCCGCTTCCGTTTGGCTCCAACAGCGACGGGCGCGACATGGCTCTGGGGCCGGACGGGAACCTCTGGTTCACCGAGAGCCGATGCCCGCTCTGCCAGCCCGATCTCTCCGGGCAGCTACCGAACGATGGAGGCACGATCGGAAAGATCACGCCGCAGGGCGAGATTACCGAGTATACGTTGCCAGACTACCATTCCGGTCCGCGCGGCATCACCGCAGGGCCCGATGGCAACTTGTGGTTCACCGAATACGAAAGCAGCAAGATCGGCCGCATTTCCACGAGCGGCGTCGTTACCGAGTTTGCGCTCCCGGAAGCCTGGAGCTTTCCAACGGGCATTGCCGCGGGCTCCGACGGCAACCTCTGGTTTGTCGAGTACCAGAGCCATTGTACCGACGCCGGTGATTCGTGCGGATTCGCTATGGGAAACTCGGGCAATCAAGCGATCGGCAGGATCACGCCGACCGGCATCATCACGGAATTCCCTTTGCAGAGCGCCGGCCTGGGTGGCCGCATCGTCGAAGGCGCCGACCACGCGATGTGGTTCACGGAGCC